>JBALXF010000035.1:0-12471 GCA_036961085.1 Psychromonas sp. | reverse complement strand
ATGTTTTTTAATTGTTTGTGTTGTTTTATTACGCGAAAGTCTTTTTAACTAATTTATTTGCGGGTTGTGTTATATATCGGAAATATGTCATTGCATTTTTACTGGCTATTTTAAAAGATATTAATCCGGGCTCAGGTTATTGAATTTAATGGATAACTATAGGTACTTTATAGCTGAAGTTAGGCATGTTGTGGTCAAGTAAGTTGGTTATAAATTTATGGGCTTGTTAGGTGCTATGGAGGCGCTTGCGAGTTAGCTTTCTGGTTCGCAAAGGGGCACAAAGCGCCTTACAAAATATTACGCATATATCTCTAAAAGGGAGCCGATTATATTAAGTAGCTACAGGTATTTAAAGAGGTAAAATTAAAGATATGAGCTAAACTTAACCTTACGTCTTGTGAAAAATGGTATTTAATTCACGCTTGTTACGTGTTTTTTTACTTCATATAATTGAATTTAAGAAGCAAATTTGTATCGGAAATAATGATGAGCATACATGCAGATATTATCGTGTTAATAGCTGGTTTTTGTATAATTCTTGCATTCCTTTCACAAAAGCAAAAGTCTCTCCGGTTATTTGCTATTGTTTCCAATATTTTTTTCATAGCTTATGAGATCTTGGCTAGCGCGATGCTGGTTCTAGTGCTTCATTCCATCCTACTACCACTAAACCTTGTGCGTCTCTATCTGCTATTTGATAGGTATCAGTTACTCTACCTCTCCGTGCTGAATTCTCGAAAGAGGGATATTAATTGGGGTCATGCTTGTCTGCACCGCGTCCCGGATGTTAGATGTCACAATCGATCCTGCTTTGATGGGACAGACAAGAACCATTGCTGGATGCCTCTTTATCTTCACATTAATGCTTAGAGCTGACCTCACAATCGCCCAAGAATTAGATGGAGGAAGTCTTGAACAAAAAAACAATCCTGATACGGAGATATAAATATGAGCAATCAAAAACATTTTCCACTCCAAAAAGAGGGCCGGTTTTATCTCTCAGAGGGTGGGACTGAAACAGAGATAATGTACAAACACGGCTTTGAATTACCTAAATTTGCGATGTTCCCATTGCTCGATAATCCAGAAGCTGTATCTAAATTGCAGGGGATGTACCGCAACTATCTGGATGTAGTTGCAAAGCACGGAATGTGTGCTCTTATAGGTGGCCTAGATTACCGCGCTAGCCCCGATTGGGGGAGGTTACTGGGGTACTCTCCTGAAGGCTTGGCAGAAGCAAATCACAAGTCAATCGATTTTCTAAGAGAAGTTGCGAACGAATACGCTTCAGATATTCCGGAAATTTTAATTCAGGGGCTTATTGGTCCACGCGGTGATGCCTATAAAAGGAATATAAAGATCACGGAAAATGAAGCTGAGGATTATCATTCCATTCAACTCGCGACATTGAAAGAAGCTAATGTTGATTTGGCGTTAGCAATCACCTTTAACAATATTCCAGAGTCTATCGGAGTAGCTCGGGCTGCAAAAAAAATCGGTGTACCACTTGCCATATCTCTTTCCCTAGATAGCAGCTCAAAACTTAACTCGGGTCCAAGTCTTGCGGACGCAATTACCACTATTGATAACGAGACGGATCTGGCACCAGAGTTCTATTTGATAAACTGCTCTCATCCCCTTGAGTATGAACCCGCTATCGAATCAGGCGATTGGATAAATAGAATTAGGGGAGTCAGGCCTAATGCTTCAAAAATGGACAAGATTGCATTGTGCCATATTGGGCACCTCGAAGATGGAGATCCTGTCGAACTGGGAGAGCAATGCGGGGATCTGGCGCGGCGTTATTCTCACATGGATATATGGGGGGGATGTTGTGGGACCTGGGATACTCATCTAGATCAAATAGCAAAAAATATTTTAGCTACCGGGGTAAAAAATGGCTAAATATCGAAGAAACCTACCACAGCTTGGGAAGAGACTCTTCGCTTGCTACACCGGAATGGATACCGATCTTCTTTACAATCGCGGTATTGATTTACCGGATTTTGCATCTTACCCCTTACTTTCAAATCCGGAACACAAAAATATTCTTCGCGAGTATTACTGCAACCTCATTGATCTGGCGCGAGAACAGAACGTTGGCGTTATATTGGATTCGGTAACTTGGGCTGCGAATCGGGATCGTGGAGCCAAGCTTGGATTTACATCCGGCGATCTGAAAAAATTTAACATCGAGGCTATAGAGTTAATTGCAAATGTGAGAAATGAAAAGGGATACTTACCCACAGTGCTTTGCGGTCAGGTCGGACCAAGAGGGGATGGTTATGTTCTATCCGATCTGATGACGACACAGGAGGCTGAAGAGTATCACTCGGAGCAAATTGAGGCTTACTCTCATACGGAAACAGATTTGGTTAGCGCGTTTACTATTGGTTATGCCAAGGAAGCTGCGGGTGTTGTGAGAGCGGCACAGAGATATGATATGCCTGTCGCAATAGCATTTACGGTCGGAACTGACGGACGCTTACCGATTGGAATGTCAGTCAAGGAAGCCATTGAGCAAGTTGATGCAGAGTCTAATGGTGGTGCATTGTACTTCCTGATCAATTGTGCCCACCCCGATCATTTCAAAAATATTTTTGACGATGAACCATGGATGCAACGTTTACGTGGTGTGGTAGCAAATGCCTCCCGTTGCAGTCATGCCGAATTGGAGATCGCAGAGGAGCTTGATGACGGTGATCCGAAAGAGCTCGGAGTACAGGTTGGTGGATTGCGTAAAAATTTCTCGCACTTCAATATTTTCGGTGGCTGTTGTGGCTCTGACTTAAGACATATGAAATGCATACTCAAAGAAGCTAAAGCTGCGACTTAAAAAAATGACATAAAAACACGTTAATTGCGCCAATAGCGGTTCCACATTACAAGTTTATCAGTAGTGGCTCTGGAGTTTTTACCCGAAGATTGGGATCTGTCTCGACTCAGTCTGTTTGATGGCTAGTCTTTTGCGTAAATGAGTTTGTGTGCCAGAAGCTAGTACAAAGTTAACGCTAGGTTGCTCCTATCAGTCGGTTATAAAGAATGTAAAAAAACAGATTGTTACGAATGATGGTGACAATTTTGATAAGGTTTTCGACATTGGGCATAATGAGATAAAGCACCTTGTTCAAATTGATTTTTATGGCTAAAGGGCTTTATTATTCCTACAATCAATAGCGCAGCCATTAGCCCAACGCCAAGTATGATCAAGAAGTGATATGGACATTTTTACGATAAGTACACAGCGGAGCGATTCTCCACAATATCTATTCCCTTTAACTTGCGAATTACCCGTGACTCTGGATAATATATTGCTCAATTAATATGACGAAAAGGAATTAACAAATGAGTAACGACAAGCAAGCGATCAAAACTCTGACTTAATTATATTAGCAAATGCGCAGTTACCAGAGCATGAAGATTTTATCGTAGGTGTTAAGGTACAAAATGTTGCAGAACAACATGGCGTTATTACTTTTAAAGGCGAATCATTTTTAGATGAAAATGGCCTACCTACAGCAAAGAGTATGATCGCTTTCAACTTATATAAATGGCTTTGTCACCATTTTTCAAATAAATACACGTTAATTGATTGAAAATAGCGTTCACAAAATATTCCCTAATTTAGGAGAAACGGGCGCTACTAAAGAATATTACAAACACTTCAATTAAGTTTTATTGCTAGTAGCAGCTAATAGTACCGTTCTTTCAGCACGCGAATCTTGCACAGGACTGTTGTGGCTGAGTAAAATTGGCCATGATTTTGTAAATTTCTAACTCATCTTATAATGCGGGCGTTTGCGAGTTAGATCATTAACTCTCTCACGTTAATGAAAAATTAGTAGTACCGGACTTTTTACTTGATTATATGGTATCGCCTCAATTGGACATGTTTGATGTCTAATAAACGATATGCTTCGTATGAAAGCGAGCGGTAGTGCCAACGCTAGACTGCGCCTGTCAATCGGGTAGAAACAGACATTAAATAAGGGGACTTACGAATAAGAATAACAAATTCTGACATGCCATTATTGCATTGAGTTAATGCGCTAAAATATACTGTTTTAATCAACTATTTCAAATGTCAGTTACCATCCACTGATACCTGCGTTTTTCTCCTAAATAAAAACCTGCTGGCCTGTTTTAAATTTGACTTATTATTTTTCAATAATATATTTAGTGGTGCGAGATGTCATATTTATGGGGTATTTTATGTATAATAAAAGCCACGAAATACAAGATAATCGTAATCTTGTCCAACGAGCAATAGGTGTGTTACTTTTAGACGAGTGTCCAAAATGTAACCGGTATGCCTTTAGTGCTCCAAGCTATGGAGATGAGGGTAGTTGTTCTGCCTGTGGTTATACAACACCTATTTTAACTTTAGAAGATGAAGAATGAAAGATTCAGTGATGATGCTTTCTCCTAATTTAGAAAAGAGCAGGTTAGGATAACCGCTCTTTTTACCTCTTATCAGCAACCCGTTTTTTCCATTCACAATAGTGTAATGGCTGAGTATTATTAGCCACAAATTTATAGGTTACTAAATTGCTTTGGGGCGTTAGCGAGTTAGTCTCCTACCTCGCAAAGGGGCACATTCCGCCTTAGGTTTTTATTCTCAATATCAATTTTCTCTGCCAATATGACTAACTCATCCCTATTTATTGGTGGGGTAGTATTTATTTTTAATCAAGTCGAATATTATATTTACGTTAATTTAATTATTTAAAAAGTAAGGTTTGAATGTTCTATATTTCCGGTACTTAGCCCTAATTTTCTAACAAAAAAGGAATTTGTTGCAAATCAGGCTGTATTCTAAAAAGTTACTAACTCACCATGAATAGAATATCCAATACAAAACACTAGATAGTAACATCTGTTATATTCTCAATTAAAAAATCTAAGAAAACCCTCGTCTTAGGTGAGATCAAATCACGTTTTAAATAGATAGCATAAGTTGAGCTTAACTCTTCATATGGACTTAACACCGTACCTTCCATAACTTGGATTAAAGCGCCACTCTCGATTTCATTTTTAACTGCCCATAGTGGCATTAATGCCAAGCCAGACCCGCTTAATGTTAATTGTTTTTGTCCATTAACGGAGTTAACTGAAATAGCATTGTTAATCGTTAGTTTGGTCCTTTCATCTGCCATCAAAAACCAATTTTTCCAGCCAGAATAGCTATAGCGTATGCATTGGTGATTAGTTAACTCCCTAGGATATTTAGGAGTGCCATTAGCCGCTAAATAAGCGGGGCTAGCACACAACAAAAAGTTATTTAAAGCCAAACGTTTGGCAATCATTGTGGAATCTGGTAATCGGCCACTGCGAATGGCGACATCAATATTCTCTTCTACTAGGTCAACAACTCGCTCAGTTAACTCCAGTTGTAACTCTATATTTGGATATAAGGACATAAACTCATTCATCAACGGAAGTACAACACTCTCACCAAAGCCAACTGTCATGCTTATTTTGAGCTGACCTTTAGGTTTTTCTTGTAAGTCGTTGACGGCTCTTTTCGCCGCGTCAAACTCAGCGACAATACGTTGAGAAAACTCATAATATTTGTGTCCTGCTTCGGTTAAGCCGGTATTGCGAGTGGTTTTATTTAAAAGGCGTACGCCCAGTTCTTGTTCAAGCGTAGCTAACTGTCTTGAGATGGAAGAAGGCTGAACATCGAAGATTCGACTGGCTTCAGAGATACTACCCGTTTCGACTACACAGTTAAAATACATCAATCGATTCAATGAACTCATCACATGCCTTATATAGTATTTTATTACGTTTGATTACCATAAATTAGAGTTGCTTAAAAAGCAAAGGTAACTTGTTTTTTAGGTGGTGGTTTGCGATGTAGGCAATGGCTAGAATAGCCGTACTTAAAACGAACAAGCAAACAGAGAGAGTAAAAAATATGAAAGCAATGATCATTAAAGAAATCGGTTCAACTGACGTTTTTCAACTTGTAGAAAAAGCTAAACCAGTTGCTAAACCTGGGCACATGGTCATAGAAGTTAAAGCAACCAGTGTAAACCCTCTTGATACTATGCTGCGTTCAATTGAGCTACCTTGGTCTGCAAATTTACCTGAAGTATTACATGGTGACGTAGCTGGTCTTGTTGTTGCAGTTGTTGAAGGCGAAACAAATTTTGCAGTAGGCGATGAAGTTTACGGAATGGCTGGTGGCATTAACGGTGTTGATGGGGCTTTAGCTGAATTTATGTTGGTTGATGTGCGTTTAATGGCTAAAAAACCAACAACATTAACGATGAAGCAAGCTGCAGCACTTCCTTTAGTGGCAATCACTTCATACGAAGCACTTGTTCAAAAAATGAATGTACAAAAAGGTGACAACGTACTTATTCATGGTGCAACAGGTGGCGTAGGTCATATCGCAGTACAACTTGCAAAAGTACTAGGTGCTAATGTTACTTCAACTTATTCACCTACAAATGCTGAATTAGCAAAAACAGTGGGCGCTGATAACCTAGTTGATTATACAACTGAGTCAGTGGCCGACTACGTACAGAGTTACACTAACGGTGTTGGTTTTGATAAAATCTTTGATACGGTTGCTGGTGATAACATTCAAAAATCATTTGAAGCCGCTAAATTTAACGGTCATGTATCAACAATCTTACCGATTGCAGATCCACTACAAATTGCCCTTAAAAGCTTATCATTCCACAGTGTATTAATGCTTATTCCACTATGTCATGGCATTAACCATGAATCACATGGTCGCATTCTGACTGAGATTGCTGAGTTAGTTGATGCAGGTAAAATTACGCCTATTATCGATTCAAGCGATTACTCAATTTGGGAAGTGGCTAAAGCACACGACCTATTAGCATCAGGTAAAGCCATTGGTAAAATCACGTTAACAGCATAATTTTGATGGTAACTGTTCAGAAAATGTTAGATAGCGATTCTTTTTAATGACAATAAAACTGCTCACATGAGCGGTTTTTTTGTTGATATGACCCGTCCAAATAAGGGGTAATAACAGACAGCTTGCTCGTTTTATTTTTATCTATATTCGGTATATTTTCTCTTTTAAAAGACAAATGCCAAATTCTTTGATAGCGCAATTAGTTATCGATAGTAGAAAGCGTACATGTTTAATATTCTACTCGCTTTAAAGAAGCTGCCCGTTTCAATCATGCAGTTAAAGCCTTTATAAAATACACATTATTTATACCGCTAAAAAAAATTATGTGAATTAGTGATATTCGCGTTATTAATAGCTGTTGTATTTAAATCATTTCCCCTACTAGTTCTAGTTCAATCGGGCAGCTAGAAATTAGCTTTATACCTCGGTGTGGGGCATTTTTAGTCCTAGAAAAATGGCTAATTTGGCTCAAAATTAATGGCCAGAATTACTTCACCACTGCAAAGTGGATAAATAGCTAATGCCTCAACCTATATTAAGGCAACAGACCAAAAATTCATAAATGTGCTAAAATTAATGATCTACATTAGCATATGTAATATTGCGGCGTTTATTTCTACATAAGCTTTGTACAGGATGTGTGAGTAAGATATTAATTTTGTTCACACTGCAACTGATGTAAAAAACAATACTAGTGTCTGTAAGATAGATTATTGCTGACAAGGTATTTTCCTCAAGGAGGAAAAAATGGTCGTTTTTACTTTAGAATCTCTTGACTTAGCATGCCATTTGCTTGAGCGCGAAGGTCACATAGAGAACAAACATATATACCTTAACGACGGGAAGGACTTAAGAAAAATCATAGACTTTGAGACGATAAACGAAGCTTTCAGAGAAGGAGAGTCGTACCATTCAGAAACAACGGGCTATCGTGTAGTTTTCAGCGATGGCGGAGCCGTGGAAATAAAACTAACCTCTGATGGGATTGACGTAAAGGACTATCATTTACATATCCATAATCACGATGATTTTGAAATAGATAACAGTGCTTCAAACTATATGTTCTGAATTTGCTACAAGTGCAGGGCAGCATCCTATTTGCTATCAGATCGATAAAGCTCAATTCTTTCGTATAATTCCTATCTGTGAAAGATTTGAGCTTCAATACGACGGCACTTAACGGTAATGATTTATTCCTCCTAAAACTATAAAGGACATACACTTTAAAATGAATTCCATAGTTCAGCTTAGAGTGACCGTTCTCCGCCGAAAAGTGATAAGCATCTGATTTTATAATGTTTATGAACACATTCTCCCTAGCGTTTATAAACAGTATTTCTACTTATACCTAACTACGTTGCTGTATTCGATACATTACAATTTGAGACTGATACAGTGTCACTATATCCTCTCACCTCAATCCTCTTCTTTTCGTTATCCATAATAAAAGGTTTAACATTATTTGTATTTACTTCCATATCATAGAAAAAATAATCGGTAGTATAGGTATGTTGTTACAGAGGCAAATTGGCTATTAATTTATAGGTTTCTAAGTCGTAATTGTGGCGTTGAGGCCTTAGCTTTTTAACGCGAAAGGGGCACATTACGAGTTAGGAAATATTACTGCTTCCACTGTAACTTATTGACCAAATCAGCTAAAGCACTACAGTTTAGCTTTTGAATGAAATGGTGATAGTATCCCCATTTACCGATAACCGAAGAGGCAGTCCTTTGACTCCATTATTAGAGCGTGATGTCCACCTATTTGACCTTGATAATACCTTATACCCTCCTAAGAGTGCCATTTTAGAGCAAATAGCGCCTAGAATGCGTAGCTTTATTAGCAATGAGCTAGGTATTTCAATTGAAGAGTCTAATGTGCTGTGTGACGATTATTATAAACGCTATGGAGGTACGATAAGAGGGATTCAATTACATTACCCAAGTGTCGATCTAAATAAATTTTCAGATTTTTCTCATCAGGTTAATTTAGATAAGGTTGAAAAAGAAACAAAGCTTAAAGACTCATTACATGCATTTAAAAAATCACGTTATGTGTTTACCAATTCACCATTACCTTATGCGACACGAGTGTTAAAACATATTGATTTATATGACTGTTTTGATGGCATTTTTAGTGTGGAACTGACCGGTTACAGAATGAAGCCTGATCCACATGCATTTAATACTATTTGCCAACACTTTGGGTTTGAAGTCTCTGATGCTGCTTTTTACGATGATCAGATATCAAATATTGCCACCGCAAAAGCCTTAGGAATGCGCACTGTTTTAGTAAACAGAAGTGATATTGATAAACACGATGCCTGCTACAAAACGGAAGACTTACCTAGTTTTGTAGCATCATTAATAAAGTGATTCGCAATGGGCGTTAGCACCTCAACAACTTGCCTCGTTTAGGGGCGAACGATAGTGCATTTATGCCTTACAAAGGGCACCAACCGACGCAGAAAATATCTATGATTCAATCCAAAATATGCAGCTTAAATACTGAAACAGTGGTCAGTGCTTATTGACCACTGTACTTAACTGTAAACAAATAATCGTATAATAATTTTTGGCGCTTATTTTAGTGCTAAAGGTCAGCATTAATACTGGTCTTTATAATGGAAATATTATGGATGAACAGCTGTGATCACGCCATATTTATCTGCTGCGTTTGAAGTTGCTTTAATGAAACTACCATCATTTTAATTGGAATGATCACGAAGTAGAGTGAAGCAATAACCACCATTATTGGGTCTGCATAGACTGCATAAGCACTAAATGAAGTCAGGGTTAATGCTTTTGCTACAAAGAAACCAATTAAAACAGCCGCACTAATTGTGGCATCCATCATCCATTGCTTCAGCATCAACCAATGATGAGTTTATTTGAGCGGCTCCTCGTTTCATTATCTTGTATGACACTGTACAACCCGTGACATTCACAATAGCGAAAATCAACGCGATGTTAGCATTAATTTCTCGACCACCTGAATACAGTGCAGTCAGTGCTGAATATAATGAAAAAATACACATTAAGGCGATGACTGCGCCTTTGAATGCAATTACCGTATTTTCAATAAAAGCGGGGTTTGTGGTATTTGTTGGACGATTGATATAAGCAATTGCAAGCAATGAAACCAAGGTAAGCGCTAAGCTAAAAAATGAATAAGCGCCATCAAATAGGATCACAAGGGAGCCCATCCACCAACCTAGGCCTATTCCCATTAAAGCAAAAATTAATGAGATTAATGTTGAAAATAAAAGTAAATTGCGTTCTTGTTTGATACGTATAGATTGGGTTTTCATTACTAAAACTCTTTAAGCAAAATTGATGAGGCGAGGATAACCAATACAGTTAAACTTCACCAGTCTCTGAGCGTCGGGTAATTCGTCGCTAGATTGAATTTATTCGGTTATTATAAACAACTATTAATTGAAAATAAGGCGCGTGATGAATATAAATCAGATAGAGATGCTCTTATGCACCCTAAATACGGGCTCTATTGCGGAGGCTGCGCGTCAGATAGGAAAAAGTCGAACAACCTTAAGTTCATCATTGTCGGCGCTCGAAGATGAGCTGGGAGTTAAATTGTTTCACCGCAGTGGCAATCGTATTTCAGCGACCACCATTGGCGAGGCCATTGCCGATGATTGTCAGCGTTTAGTTGCCTTGAAAAATGATATAGATGCTAAATGCACACAACATTTAGAAGACATTGATATGACATTGCGTATTGTTCGCGACGATGCATTGCCCGAGCAATTCTGGCGAACTTTACTGAATAAGCTGAATCAGCGTTTTCCTAGCACTAGCTTATCAATTTATATCGCACCATCGCCTGAACTTGAAGTGATGGTTGAACAAAATACGGTCGATGTTGCTTATGGTTTATTACCAACCTACAAAAATGCAGCTAGAACGCAGCAACAAGAATTGGGACAGATTCGAATGATGTGTGTTGCACATATTGATCACCCTTTGAATAAGCTTAAAAAGGTACACAATACCGATCTTGAGCAATATACGGAGATCACCTTAGCATTTATTGATAAATCCCGATTGATTGTGAGTCCATCACGCTCAAGTAATTATATTGCATTAACTTTTTATGAGCACATCCGTGATGCCGTGATTGATAAAACTGGCTGGTCATATGTTCCTTGGTTGCTAATCAATGATCCACTACGACAAGGTTTACTAGGGGTAGTGAAGCATAACCGTGCGATGCATTGGCTGCCTTATGGGGAATTGGTTAAAGCTGAAAATACTCAAAGCGTGATAATTCGCTGGATCTCAGAAGAAATTGAGCAATATTTATTATCGGTCAGTGTTTAACTATTTCGCTTTCTATTTCACTGCACGCCCTGAAAATGTGGCTAACTTTACTCTAAGCGAGTGGCCATAATAACTGAACTACTACACTATTATTTACAAATGGATTAACAACTCTTTCTATGAGTAAATATTTCTACACGCAATGAAATTAAAGCAAACAAACCGTCCATATTTATAGACTCTTTGTTTTGGTAAGATACACTGCACTTAATTCGTCAATACACCCGATAAATGGGGTGTTATAAAATAGGTATACTCAATGAGCTCAGCGTTAAAAGAACAACAAGAAACTATCTTACAATACTTAGATACAACACATTACATCGATTCTAATGCACCAGAAGCAGGAGAGAAGCGAGAAGCTAAGTATAAGATTGGTAAAGCATGCAACAAAGCAAGAGAGATCCTTTGTAGTGATGAAGCTTTTCTTGATTGGGTATGGTCAAATGTTATCGCAGAATGTTCAACGAATATTGAAGAGGTGACGCCTAACACGCTGATTTCGTGGCGTATGCTGCCTAAATTTGGCACATTAGAGCAATGTGAAATAGTTGGTTTCACGCATATTTCTAAGCTAGTGCTCGATAAAAATGCAGCAATGAAAGCTGAAGTGTTAGAGATTATTGCGAATAATGATCCTGAAACAGCTAAGAAATTAATTAAAACGGTACTTAAGCCGGCAATTGATTTCACGCCAATTGTTGCTAACAAAAAGAAACTGGCTGATACCGTTGAAAAGGCTGATAAGTTATCAAAAGATGCACTAGTTGCTTTAGTTAAAGCAATGTATCAACAAATGACTAAGTAATAAATAACTAAAGAGGGGCTAGATGCTAATCAGTAAATAGCACCTCAATATCGCTTGTCTATTTGGGTCATACATAGTCTGTAGATTGGCTAATATTGAGCTCCAGTACAGAGAGTTGTTTACCCTTCAGTAAGGCGATTATAACTTTTGAATCTATTTCTCAGTTGCTATGGAGGGGGCGAGTTAGATTTCTAAAGCGGAAAAGGGTCGGATAGGCGACACTCGTTGCCGAGTGCCGCCCTCCTAAGAACCGTACGTGTAACTTTCACTGCATACGGCTCAAGCCTCACGGGTAAATTTCCAGACGGTACCACGCTCGTCAAAGAACTTCGGGAATCTAAAGCGGGTAGCTACACTACTGGAGAAGGGGTCAGCTATGCAACGTCCGGCATCAAACAATGGTTCGTAATGATCAAAGACGTGG
>JBALXF010000359.1:0-3789 GCA_036961085.1 Psychromonas sp. | reverse complement strand
AGCTCGTATATCAGAGCAAGGCGTAGTAAGAGGTAATTGTCATTCACTTTTCGAGTGCTACAACGCAGAGCTGCCATGGGGTGATAAAAACCGAGCTGGAGCCCCACAGGGCAAGGAAAATCACACCAAGCTGAGTTGTTATAAAATCTCTCTGTAGAATAACTATACTTCAATTTTATGCCTAGCATCTCGGCACAATTTACCTTGCTGACTTTGCATTTCGAAGTATCATGGGTATATTGATTACTTTAACAAAAAAGATAAAAATGAAAAATTGATCTTAACTAGTTAATACTTGAACTCATTAGTCAGGTATTAGATAATGTTAATACGCTTACATATTTTTAGAGGTTACAATGACGTCAGAAGTAGAAATGGCATTACCTATTTATTTTAGTGATAGCGCAGCAACTAAAGTGAAAGGGTTAATTGCCGAAGAAGAAAACCCGCAATTAAAATTACGTGTTTATGTAACAGGTGGTGGTTGCTCTGGGTTTCAATATGGTTTTACTTTTGATGAAAAAGTGAATGAAGGTGATACGCTAATTGAAAATAGTGGTGTGACCTTGTTAGTCGACTCAATGAGCTTACAATATTTAATTGGCGGCACTGTTGACTATATTGATGGCTTAGAGGGCTCGCGATTTTTAGTAAGCAACCCTAATGCAACTGCAACTTGTGGTTGTGGCTCATCTTTCTCTATCTAGAGTTGTTCTGATTTACAAAGCATTAACCTGTTTAATACTTTGTAAATCATCTTTTGTTCACAAAAAAAATGCCCGCATGAACTATCTCATTTTTTTATCTCGCATAGGCTGTTTTTATCGGTTAGATTAAAGTTATCCCATTTGTTGAGGTTCCTTTATGCTTTCACGTATTTCCAATTTTTTCTCTCTACGCCCTTATCTCGTTGCATTATTAATTGCCAGCTTATTATTATTGTGGATGCTGTCAGGAAGCGAAGCAAATGATCAGGTCGATAAGCCAACTGAAAAAACCGAAGAGAGCTTACCAATAGTACAAACTACTCATTTTGTCCCCGAACAAATAACCAAGTCATTAACTTTATATGCTCGAAGCGAAGCCAATGCTCGCTCAATTTTACGTGCTGAAGTTGCTGGTAAGGTACTGAAGATGCCAATAGATAAAGGTACTTATGTAGAGCATAAAAAAACCTTGGTGAATCTAGATAAGAGTGAAATTCCGGCTAGATTAGCGCAGGCTGAAGGTTTATTAAAAGAAAGACAGCTTAATTATGACGCAGTGAAATCATTAAATGATAGAGGCTTGCAAGCAAAGGTAAGATTAGCTGAAACCAATAGTTTACTCTTAGCCGCAAAATCTGAAGTCGAACATTTACGTCTAAGATTATCGAGAACCACAGTTATTGCGCCATTTTCAGGGATTTTACAACAGCAATATGCTGAAGTTGGAGATTATTTAAAAATTGGCGATCCCATTTTTAGTATCGAAAATATTGATCCAATTGTATTACGCGCAGATACAACTGAACATTACATTAGCCAACTAACCTTAGGACAAGAAGTCTCTGCAACATTATTATCGGGCGAGGTGTTAACGGGTAATTTAACCTTTATCTCCTCAATGGCTGATTCTAAAAGTAGTACGTTTAGAGTTGAAGCTGAGTTTGTTAATACTGATTTTGATGTTTTTTCTGGCGTCAGCGCACAACTCTCTATTCCACTTTACCCTGTCGAAGCTATTTATGTCTCCCCATCGGCACTAGCCATGGATAAAGATGGTAATTTAGGCGTTAAGTTAGTCGAAGGTGAATTGGTTGTTTTTAAAGGAATTGATCTTGTTGAAGCCGATAATAATGGTGCTTGGTTAACCGGTTTCTCTGGCGAGGTAGATATCATTACATTAGGCCAAGGTTTTGTTAAACCTGGTGATCGCGTTGATGCTAAACCTGCGGAGAAATAATCATGAAAACGATTATTGAAGCTTCATTATTTCGCAAACGTGCTGTGCTTATGTTGTTGGCATTCTTACTGATTTCTGGATTTTCTGCCTATGTAAATATACCGAAAGAGTCGCAGCCTGATGTTCCTATTCCTGTTATTTATGTTTCGGTTCGCCATGAGGGCATTTCACCCGAAGATGCTGAACGACTTATTCTACGTCCTCTAGAGCAAGAGGTGCGTGGCATTGAAGGGTTAAAGGAGATGAAATCTACGGCTAGCTCTGGCCATGCTTCAATTGTATTAGAGTTTTATGTTGGCGTAGATATTAAAGATGCGTTAATTGATGTTCGTGAAAAAGTCAGTCAAGCCAAAGGCAAGCTCCCGCAAGAAGGAGATGAACCCGTTGTAAAACAGGTTACTATGGCAACTGAAAATCCGGCATTAACGGTTTTGCTATCAGGTAATAGCCCCGAACGAGCGTTAATAACCTTGGCCCGTTCTTTACGCGATCAACTTGAAGGGTTTTCTGAAATACTCGAAGTAAAAATCGGTGGCGATCGTGAGGATATGTTAGAGATACTGGTTGACCCTCTATTAATGGAAAGCTATCAATTGAATATGAACGATATATTCAATCTTGTGTCGCGTAATAACCGATTAGTTGCTGCGGGTATTATGGATAACGGCAAAGGGCGCTTTCCGATTAAAGTACCTTCTGTTTTTTCTAACCTTAAAGATGTGATGTCTATGCCTATTAAGGTCTCCGACGATAAAGTGATTACTTTTTCTGACGTGGCTAAAATTCGTCGTACATTTAAAGATCCTACCACCTTTGTTAGGGTAAATGGATTACCTACTATTTCATTGGAAATAATCAAACGTCCAGGTGAAAATATTATTCATACGGTAGATAAAGTGAAGGCGTTTATCACTGAAAATGAGGAGTTATTACCTAATAATGTTCAAGTAAGTTATGCCGGCGATGCATCTAAAGATGTAAAAGACATGCTTAATGACCTACAAAATAATGTCTTAAGTGCTGTATTACTGGTTGTAATTGTAATTATCGCAGTGCTGGGTATCCGCAGTGCAACCCTCGTTGGAATCGCTATTCCGGGATCTTTTTTAACCGGTATATTAGTGCTTTGGTCTGCGGGTATAACGGTTAACATTGTTGTATTATTTGCTCTTATAATGTCCGTTGGTATGTTAGTTGATGGTGCCATAGTGGTGACTGAGTTTGCCGATCGGGAAATGAATGCCGGCGTGCCACGTCATAAAGCTTACCTTGATGCAGCAAAACGCATGTCATGGCCAATTATTGCATCAACAGCAACTACACTCGCTGCTTTTGCACCTTTATTATTTTGGCCGGGTATTACTGGCGAATTTATGAAATACCTGCCGCTGACGTTAATTGCCACATTAACCGCTTCTTTATTTATGGCGCTTATTTTTATTCCTGTGTTAGGCAGTGTATTTGGCAAAGCGCGTTTATTAACTGAAAAACAAAAAAATAATGCACTTTTATCAGAAAGTGGGGATCTATTTCAACTGCAAGGCATCACTGGTTTATATGTAAGAACGCTTGATAGTGCGATTAAAAAACCTTGGTTAGTACTTGTTATTACCTGTGTTATTGCTATATCGGGTGTTTCTTTGTTTGCTAAATCAAACCTTGGTGTAGAGTTTTTTCCCGAAGTTGAGCCATCTGGTATTAACGTTAAAGTTCGCTCATATGGAGATTTCTCTATTTATGAGCAAGATAATATGATGTCGATGATTGAGCAAAAAATATTACCCTTGAGTGATGAAATCGATACCTTGTATGTGAAAACAGGGGATTCCACGGGTGAGCTAATTG
>JBALXF010000358.1:0-3829 GCA_036961085.1 Psychromonas sp. | reverse complement strand
GTGCGTGGTAGTGTCTTTAAGTTTTTTACAAAATGACCTGAGTCAGCTACATAAGCACATAATAATTTATACTCTGAGCAATTTTCATCACAAGTTGTTCATAGTTGGGCTATTAAAAAAAATTTTATACAAAATCAATTAGTCTAATTGTTCACAAATTGCTTTTAACAGTTTTGCTCTATCATGTCGCCATTCTCTATTTGAAGAGGCTAAATCTGCTTTATACAAATTCCACGGAAAATCTGTGTGTGGGCTATCGCCGATCACCATATCAATTTTACGACCTTTACAGGCTCTTTCGCACCATTCAAGCTTCTGATTGATTGTCATTTTCCCTGCTGGGCCGGTTTCAGGGGAAAGATTTTCAATAAAAATAAGTTTTGCGTGTTTATTGTTGAGTATTGCATTACCAATTTCTGGTAATAATAAAGGAGGCATGATACTGGTTAAAAAACTGCCTGGCCCTAGTACAATACAATCAGCTTTGTTAAGTGCAACGATGGCTTCGTGGGTGGCGGGGACTTGTGGTTCTAAATCAAGTAGTAATAAGTCCTCTTCCATTTTATCAACACTGGTTTCGCCGTGCACCCAATGACCATTACGTGCTAGCGCCTTCAAGTCGGATGGATGTTCCGACATGGGAACAATATTAACCTTAACTTTTAGAATACTGCTAATAAGTTTAATTGCTTCTACTGGCCTTACTGACAAATTATCTAATGCTGTAAGCATCAAGTTGCCTAGATTATGTCCATCGAGATCACCTGTTCCTCTAAAGCGATACTCAAACATCATTGATTCTGCAGAAGGGTCTGTAATCAATTGATTAATACAATTTCGGGTATCCCCCCATGCAATACTGCCCTGACAAAGACGTATTCGACCTGTCGAGCCTCCATTATCAGTGGTTGTAACTATGCCTGTTGCATTGCCCGCGAAATCTTTTAAAGCCGCTAATATTCGACCTAATCCATGACCTCCACCGATCGCGACTATTTTTTTATTTTTATATGCTTCCATAGTTATTTCTTATTCAGAGTCTGTTTGTTATTGAAAAGTAGTGATATTTTTACAATTGCTATTAGGTTCAGTTTAGCAGGAATTCGGATAAGAGAAACGAATGATCTAAAACGAGGCGAGAGTTTTACTTTTTGCTGCAAATTAACTAAATTTATCTAATAGTAGTTAGTTAGAAATAGGCTATTTACGCTTCGCTTTTTCTGGTTAACTTAGGCAATTACTTGGTAGAGGGAGAAGTTCATGTTATTCGCAACAAACAGAACACCTATCCAATCTGCAAGAACGAAAAAGGGCAGAAAAATAAGTTTTTCAATGCAAAATACAAGTGTGCGACAAGATATGTATTTTTGTCGTAGACAGGGAGTTGATGATTATATTGAGCTTGGTAGTAAAGATTTTTTCCAAACACTAAAAGACTTGGACGGTAATACCCAGATCCTATTTTACATTCATGGTTTTAATAACCTTGGTGAATCCGATATTTTTCCTAATGCGGAAATATTACAAAAAATGTTTGATCAACTAAGCCCTGGTTTAGTTTATATCGTGCCTCTTATTTGGCCTTGTGATGATGATTCAGCGATTGCTTTCATGGATGATTATTGGGACGACCAACGCGCTTCAAGAGCCAGTGGGGACTCTTTTGCTCGGATGCTTGGCTTGTTTGATAATTGGCGCAAAGAAGAAGCTAAAAAACCTAATCCATGTACCCGCCGCATCAACGTTTTAGCTCATTCAATGGGGAATCGAGTTTTGCGAAATGCGATTAGTAGTTGGGTTAAATATGATATGGGCGGAAATATGCCACAATTATTCCGCAATGTATTTATGGTCGCTGCTGATGTGGTTAATCATACTTTGGAATTTAAAGAGAAAGGCTGTTATATCCCTGATTCAGCTAGAAATGTAGTGGTTTATTATGCTAATGATGATTTGGCAATGCCTGCCAGTAAGATCGCAAACTTGAAAAATATGACTGCCTCGCGTCGCTTGGGCATGACTGGACCGGAGTCTATGTCAGAGGAGCGTTTAGCGAGAAATGTCTACGAGGTCGACTGTGATGACTTCAATAACAGTTGGGGTGATAGAAAAGGGCATACTTATTTTTTGAAAAATAGTCGAGGGAAAATAAGTCCTGTTATATATCATATGATTGACGCCATTGCTGGTGGTCGTGTTAAACCTGCTGTGCGCCATCACATTCTGGAAAAACCTTAGATATGAAGTCGGACTCAATTCATTTACTGACTGATAGCAGATTTAAATAGTAGTTAGATAAATAATGAATTGAGTCAATTTTAAGAGCGTTATTTACTAATAAAAGGCGAGATTAAGGTGTAGAGCGATGTAGTTGAGATCGCCTAACTTATCATCTCCATTGGCGATATACCCGTTAATACCTACCCCCACATATCGAGTGATATATTTAGTTAAACTAAGATCTAGCGATGTCTGGTCAAACTGGTCGATGGATCTATAGTTAAGGCCAAATTTCACATCAAAGCTATCACCAAAACCATGGTGAACCGCGGCACCTACACGATAACCCATTTCACTTTTTTTAATATCAGTCTCGATGGAACCATCAGAATTAATCGTATCATCGTTCCAGTTATATAAAAGATCCCCGTCAAGCTCAACATCGGTTGCTTTAAAAATAGGATATCGCCATCCCACCCCTATATTTGCAAGATTATCTTGATAAGATATTTTGTCTACATTATTGGATTCATCTAGAAATTCAGCTTGAAACCCCATCTTAAAAATGAAAGCGTCATTAAGTAGGGTTTGGCCGCTAACACGTCCCACGATCATGCTGTTATCAAGGTTGTCATAGGATTTGTTACCCACTTCTAAGTTTATGAAACTGTAGTTTACAGGGGTATTCGCAGCGCGATATTTACTATAATCAATAGCATCATCAGCGAGTGCAAGGGGGCTTAATAACGACGAGAGTAGCAGTATTATTTTTTTATTATTCATTAGTTTACACCTGATATCCTTATCTGAGTGCGCTAATGATAACAATAAACCATTGATTTTTATTGTAATATTTATGCAATATATGTGAATGCTATCTTAGATTTAGAGATAGCCTAGATTAAAAGTTACCTTAATAGTTCAAAGGTAACAATTCAAAGGTAATAGCTAAGAGGTAATACCTAAAAGGCTTACCTCTGTTTGATTATTTGTGCTTGGAGTTGGTCAAGCTTCCTGATTGCCCAACCGCACGCAACAGTTTATAGGCAAGCAGACTACCAATGCTAATAACCACTGCACCAATGACTGAAACTCCATGTACCAGGGGAGGAACCGCACTACTCAGGATCATCGACCCACCTAAAAAAACTGCACCACTTAAAATGCCATAAACCAATCGATTAATCACCGCATCTAGGTGACGATGCTGCAGATTTACATCAAAATTACCATTTCGTATTTTACTAATAATATTTTCTATGTCGTCGGGTAGAGCAGATAATAAGCGCTCCCAAACAAGATAAGAACGCCCCAGTTTTTGGCTGAATTTATGCGGAGAAAGGCGAGCAATACGCATTTTTTGGGTGTAAGGTTCAATCGCATCGTTAACACTAAAGTTACGGTCTAGACGTTGTGATGACCCTTCTAACATTAATAGAACACGCACTAACATTGACGCGCCACTTGGCATTAACAAGCGGTGATGTCGAATAATGTTACTCATCTGGTTGAGGACATTACTGATATTTAATGAAGCTAATTGTTGCCCTAAATGTTCATGTAAAAACTCATCGACATCACGTTGTAATTTGGATTTGTCAAAGCCCTC
>JBALXF010000357.1:3477-3831 GCA_036961085.1 Psychromonas sp. | reverse complement strand
GCAAGAGAAAAGTAACCAAAAGAGTGCCGTTCCGAAACGTTTTTACTCTAACCAGATCAATAACTTTCTTACGCACCAACTCGGACTACACATCCATGTGTAGAGCCGCGCTTAATAAATCATCCATGATTTCATTTGCTAAAGTTACTGCTCTAGTTAGAAAAACGTAAACGGAAATTTGCGTAGCCACATTTATTTAATATATGAATAACACACAAATTAAATTGGAGAGGGTAAAAGTAGAGAAAATAAAAATACACCTTAGTTACCTTTCATTACTTATCAAATAGTTACAACTTCATACCATGTACCATTTTCAGCCCGAATAAGGTGAAAATCGAGAGTATTAGGGAT
>JBALXF010000357.1:0-3467 GCA_036961085.1 Psychromonas sp. | reverse complement strand
TAGCTCGATAGCTTTATTTTTAGTGGATATTTAGGATCAAAAAAGCACGCTAATAAACGTGCTTTTTATTGTTGCCTTTTACCTAATAAAGTATTCCAATTTTATGGGAAATTACTCACTAGCTTGTAGGTGATACTAGTATCATCTGCTGCAATTATTTCAAGCACTGCGCCATGACAGTCTATTGTTGTTGATGAAGATAAATCGAACTCAACATTATTGTTAGATGGGTTTTCACTATTATTGCTAAACTCAGTGTAAAGTATATTAATTTTATTACCTTCTCTGCCTCTGTAAACCAAGGTTTGATGGAAACGATTGCTTATTTCTAGTAGTTCAGCTTTATGTTCAAAATCAGCTTGATAACATTTACTTGCACCAAATACTGATATTACACATAGTTCATCATTGTTATTTTTATCAATGGCTAATGCTTTAATCGGATCAGCTAAAGCGGCACCTTTAACCCCCGTAGAAGTAAAAAAATAATACTCATCGTCATAACCTATTTGAGAATAATTATTGGCAGGTATGTCGTAATAAACGCCTTCAACTTGTTTATTTACCACCAATATATTATCTTTTAAAACAGTTTCTTTTTGAACTAAATGCCCGCCAACATGAATTGTTACAGTTTTACCAACTTCAGGGTAGTCGGCTTGTTTCTCATTTGTATGACTGCCATTATATTGAACTGTGGTGCAGCCCGTTGTTAGTATAAGAAGGAAAATTCCTAATATTTTTTTCATTAAAACTCCATTAGTGTTTTGAAATCCTTATCTCATATTAGAAAGAAGATTTATAACTTAAGCAAAAAACGTCCATATCTAAACAACTATATAAAAATATGGCTTCATTTTCTCTGCACTACTTCTCAAATTAGCTGCTGCTTCATAACATGAACCGTTTTTTGTATTCAAATAAGCAAAACTGCGGCTTAGTATCCCACGCAGAGCGATCAAAAAAGCACGCTAATAAGCGTGCTTTTGATTGGGAATCGAGCCAAGTCTCAGGCTTATTCTTTCGCTATGATTGCCCTAGGCTTTGCTAAATCTTGTAAACGTATGGCAGGAGTAGGCTGCATTTTTTGACTTTCAAGCAAGGTACCAAAAATATTCATTGGCTCTGAAATCCCGCGATCTTTTAATGATAACAGGGTGATGCTTGGATAATAAACCGTGAGAATACTGTCACACCAGACTTGATGAATACCATCAGATGTTTCAATAATGAAGCGTAATCTACTTATATCCTTTTCCAAAGGCTTACCGATCACTGAGATATTTTGTTGGCCATTATCGCTAATTTCAAAAATTTTATTATTAACAAATAAATTATCTGGCTGCGATGATGCATTGTCTAGTGTTTGCTTGTTTATTTTACCTAGCTTGAAAGATGCCTTGCTATAAGCAGATACCGACTTGATATGTACCGGGTCGGCCTTACTATTTTTAATAACAATGATGTATCTACTTTCAGAGGTCTTATCATGGAAAACGACTCTCTCAATTTTTAGCGGACCAGTCGACTTTTGCGTGTTATTAAAGCAATTTCGCAGCACTACAATAATTGCAATTAACAGCGCAATAGCGGATATTGCTTCTACGAAATATTTGTAACCTTCCATACTTTTCCTTGAGAACGAACATTTTATTAGATCAATAAATACCGTATTTAAATAAAAAAACACGCCACCTGAAATGGAAATAAAATATATCGTATTTTTCTCATTAGGAAAGGCGCTCGATCAAAAAAGCACGCGATTAGCGTGCTTTTTACGATATCAACTTAACAAAAACAATATCTATTACAAACTCGCTAGTTTTTGCTCTGCTAACGGCTCTTTTAACAATACTTCTTCAAGCTTAGGTTCAACAGTTTCATCTTGTTCCTGTTCAAGGTTCCAATCCCCACCTAGTGACTTATACAAACTAACTGTTACTTGCGCAGTTTGTAATTTTGCCACCACACTTCGATCTTGCATCATTCGCTGTTGGCGCTGTGCATCAAGTACTGATAAATGGTCAATCAGGCCTGCTTTATAAAGTGATTTTGCTTTATCCACTGCTCTATTGGTTGCAGTTAATGCTTGCTCAATGCGTTTTTGAGACTGTTGGCTACGTCCGTAAGCGAATAAGGCGCTATCAACCTCTGCAATTGCGGAATCAACTGTATGTTGATAACTCAATGCAGCAGATTCAAAACGTGCTTCATTCATATCGACACGTGCCTTACCTCGACCTCCATCAAACACATTCCAACTAACACCCGCTGATGCTGCCCAACCAAATGAATCGCTGCTAAATAAGTCATCAAAGCTGCTCGCACTAACGCCCGGCGTCCCAGTTAAAAAGAACTTAGGATAACGATTAACGATACTAGCACCCAGCTCTTCATTAATTGCAGCCATTTCGCGTTCCGCAATATGAATATCAGGGCGACGTTTTAGCAGATCAGATGGTAAACCAACTGGAATAATCGCCTGTAAATTAGGTAACTCGCTATCTTGAGCAAGACGCGTATTAACTTGTGATAACGGCTCTCCAATTAAAATAGCGATGCGGTGTTTATGCGCTTGCTCTGCAATTTCAAGCTGTGGAATTAATGATTCAGTTGCTGCAAGCATTGCTTCTGCTTGAGCTGAGTCAAGCTCCGAACCATATCCACTTTTCACAACTTTCTTAACTAATTCCAATGTCTTACGTTGATCTTCAATATTTTGTAAGGCTAATACTTTACGTTGTTGTGCACCACGTAATTGCAGGTAGTTATGCACTAAATCGGCTGTAATGATTGTATTTAAACCATTGCGATAAATCTCTGCCTGTTCAACACGGATCTTTGCAGCATTAGTTTGTCGATCTATGCGTCCAAATAAATCAAGCTCCCAACTCGCCGTTGCACCAACAAAAACGCCATCGTGTTGATTATCCAATAAGGTCAGAGAATCCGTTGCGCCACCTGTCGGTATGGTTTCCCCCAAAGGTTTTAACGCCGGGCCTAGTAAAGAACTATTTTCACTTAGTTGATAATTAAAATATCCTGCGCCGATATTTACTGTCGGCACTTTAAATGACTCAACAACACGCTGGTAGGAATTAGCCATGCGAATACGGTTTGAAGCAAGTTTTAAGGTAACGTTACTTGCTTGCGCATCTTGAACCAAGCTATTCAGCGCTTGATCATTAAACTGATACCACCAATATTCGTTGTTAATTTGCTGCTGCGACTGTGTATGCAAATAAGCATCAGCCATATTAACCATAGGCTTTTCATATTCCGGCGTTAATGTACAGCCAGTTAACGTCAGTGTTATAGCTAAAGCCAAGGGTGTTACTGCATGTTTTATAAATAAATTCATTGTTTCAGGCTCCTATGAATGACTAAGTTCAGGCTGTTGTTCAAGCGGTTGCTCAATTGGCGCCTCTCGATAAGCCAAACGATAAAGCGCTGGCATTGCAAATAAC
>JBALXF010000356.1:0-3835 GCA_036961085.1 Psychromonas sp. | reverse complement strand
TTTATTTAATTCTACCGATAGAGGATTAACGAAGTTAAATCTCGAAAGGTCTCATGTTGTGCCTTGCTCTGGTTACCGAGCTTGTGCCTGACAAAGCATCTTGAGGTAACATGGGTATAAACTCTTCTTATTATGGAAAAACCGTAAAATTAACGGACGACTTTAAAAGTAAGCATGTCACACTGTTGGATTGACTACTCTTCATCGAGCACGCTGTTTACATGCACTTTATTATGCAGTGTTTTATGGACAGGACATTTGTCTGCAATTTCTAACAATCTTTGTTTCTGCGCAGCCGACAGATCTCCAATAAGTTTAATTTTTCGATTAATTTGCTCAGCATAACTGGCCGCACCTTCACAGTGTTGAGAATCATCAATATAGTTTCTGTCATGACTCAGAGTAACTTGCACATCATCTAAATTAATTTTTTTGAGTGTTGCATACATTCTTATGGTCATAACCGTACAGGCACCTAGCGCAGCGAGAAGGTGTTCGTAAGGATCAGGTCCGAGATTTTTACCGCCCATTTTTAATGGTTCATCCGCTAACCAGAAATGGCTATCGCTAACCACATTTAGGGTAAATTTATGATCTCTTTCAGAGACAACTACGGATCCATTTTTTGTAAAGTTAACCTCTTCAACGTTTTGCTTTTCAATGTATTTATCTGCCCAGCCACTAATTACCGATGCAACATATTGTGAATCAGCTTTTGCTGTTAATAAATGATCAGCCTTATCTAAAGATATAAAGCTCTTGGGATGCTTAGCTGAGGAGTAAATTTTTTCAGCTTCACTAATAGAAACCAAAGTATCCATTGGGCTATGCATCACTAACAATGCCTTATTTTGTAGCATAAAGCCGGCTTTACTATGCTCAGTTAAGTCATCTATAAACTGTTTTTTTATGGTGAATTTTCTAGCCCCTAATAAAACATCGGCATAACCTTCATGGTTAATCTGATCGACATTTTCCTGAAAATTATGAATTACGTGCTCAGCTGTCGCTGGTGCCGCGATTGTAACAACCGCTTTAACCTCTGGAATATCATTGGCTACCGACAATACCGCTGCACCGCCTAGGCTATGTCCAATCAATAGGCTTGGTGCTGCATAGTTTTCTCTAAGGAATGCTGCAGCGGCTCTAAGGTCTTCGAGATTGGAAGAAAAGTTACTATTGGAGAAATCACCATCGCTGTTACCTAAACCAGTGAAATCAAAACGTAGTACTGCAAATCCATTTTTGACTAACGCACTGGCAATATGTGAGGCGGCAGCAATATCTTTACTGCAAGTAAAGCAGTGTGCAAACAATACATAGGCTTTAATATTGTTTGATGGGTGCTCTAACAGTCCAGCCAAACGGGTATTATTACTAGTAAACTCTATACGCTCTTTCATCATATCTACCTTTAAAAAAATCAATACCCTGAAGTGTAGTATCTCCCAACAAAGCTTGCCTTATGGCCTTATTCAGATGGAGTGTTTCACTGATACACCTGCAGCTATTTAGCAATGTATTTAACTATGTATTTAACAATGCTTTTAACTATGCTTTTCGATTACTAGGCTACTATTAATAGCTGTTTAGTCGCTGTTGTTGCCAATATTGCAGATGTCGAGTTTTTGGATTAATTGAAAAGGATGAGTATATGGGTAAGCCAGTTGTTGCAGATAATAAACCTATCAAAGTAAGTCTGAATAAAGGAGAAGAATACTATTTCTGTGTCTGTGGGCGCTCTAGCAGTCAACCATTTTGCGATGGCTCCCATGCAGGTACCGAGTTCAAGCCCAAAGCCTTTGTCTCAGAAGAAACCGGTGATTCCTATCTTTGCCAATGTAAACATACTGCAAATATACCTTTCTGCGATGGCTCCCATAAACAATTCACATCAGAGCAAGTTGGCACCGAAGGGCCAGGTGTACAAATTCAAGCGGTCAATATGGATAAGCCAGTTGTTGCTGATAATAAACCTATTAAAGTAAGTCTGAATAAAGGAGAAGAATACTATTTCTGTGTCTGTGGGCGTTCTAGCAATCAACCATTTTGCGATGGCTCTCATGCAGGGACCGAGTTCAAACCCAAAGCCTTTGCCGCAGAAGAAACGGGTGATTCCTATCTTTGCCAATGTAAACATACTGCAAACATCCCCTTTTGCGATGGTTCTCATAAACAATTCACAGCAGAGCAAGTTGGCAAAGAAGGGCCAGGTGTACAAATTCAAGCGGTCAACATTCCAGTGGCAACAGCAACGAAAGAAGAACCGACCGTTGAGTTTATTCATCAACTTGCAAAAGATGGTTTATCGAAACTAGGTCACCATGGTCCGATGACCTCAATGGGCGTGCCCAGACACTTATTACCGCACTGGGATGACCTACAAGTGATGGTTGCACAAATGGCAACTAAACCCTTGATGGAAGATATTGCAGTCGCCACACAATTGGTGATTGGCCCACAGGCGAAGAAACCACTCACTCTAAAAATCCCATTAATAGTATCTGATATGAGCTTTGGTGCGTTATCGGAAGAAGCTAAAACAGCGTTAGCTAAAGGTGCAGAACTAGCAGGAACTGGTATCTGCTCTGGAGAGGGAGGTATGTTAGCAGAAGAGCAAGCGGCCAATTCTCGTTATTTTTACGAACTTGCTAGTGCAGCTTTTGGTTACGATGAAGCGAAATTGAAAAATGTGCAGGCGTTTCACTTTAAAGGTGGCCAAGGAGCTAAAACAGGCACTGGCGGGCATCTGCCCGGAAATAAAAACGTTGGCAAAATATCGCAAGTGCGAGGTCTCCCCGAAGGGGAAGATGCAATATCCCCCCCTACTTTTAAAGATCTTCACAGTGCTGAAGATTTTAAACGTTTTGCTAATAGAGTCAGAGAGGTCACCGGCGGGATCCCTATCGGGTTCAAATTAAGTGCTAATCATATCGAAGAGGATATACAGTTTGCACTTGATGCGAGTGCTGATTATATTATTTTAGATGGACGAGGCGGCGGTACAGGTGCTGCGCCAGAGATGTTCCGTGATCATATCAGTGTACCGACTATCCCCGCACTAGCAAGAGCACGCAGATACCTAGATCAACAAGGAGCAAGTGGACGCGTTACATTACTTATTACCGGCGGTTTACGAGTTCCGATCGACTTTGTAAAAGCGATGGCACTTGGCGCAGATGGGGTAGCAATTTCTAATAGTGCGATGCAATCGATAGGCTGTGTTGCAGCTAGAATATGTAACACCAATAACTGTCCTGCTGGCATAGCGACGCAAAAGAAGGATTTAAGACAAAGACTGAATGTTGATAAGTCAGCTAAACAGCTAAACAACTTTTTCGAGGCATCCGTTGAATTAATGCAAGTGATGGCAAGAGCTTGTGGACATGATGATTTAAGTAAATTTAATAAAAATGATCTCGCCACTTGGCATCGAGAAATGGCACGTTTATCAGGAGTGAAATACTCGGGTTATAGTGAACCTTAACCGTTCATTAGTACCCAGTTAGAAGTTATAACTCAAAATAACCTAGTTAGATTTTATCACCCTAACTAGGTTTCAATTCCTTATTAATAAAGCTTTCTAAACAGCCTTCTAAACAATAAACTAGCTAAATAAACCACCTAACTATAAAAGACTCAGTAGCAAAATTAACTAACGCACTGGTTATTATTTCCCTAAATTTAATTGATCAAATGAACTATACGTTATAACATCAATCGTAAATCGACGATTAACTATTGACGTATGGATAAATAATATGAGCCTCAGCTGTGCAGAAATGAACAATCAAGCTTTTACCGCAAGCAAGCAACAGCTCGAATTAGAGAAACA
>JBALXF010000355.1:0-3843 GCA_036961085.1 Psychromonas sp. | reverse complement strand
TAAAACTGGATGTTTTATATATCAGGATGATACAAGGAAGAAACTACAGGATGTAGTAAGGACAACTTCAGGATGAAGATTAATAATATCTAGGATTGATATTGTTTTGTCAGGATGACGATAAAGGACACCTCCTAAGGATAGGGAGATGATTGATAAACAGGATAGTTTATCTAATACGGATATAAAATGGATGTACCCCAATGGAATGGGAAGTGGATGCTTAGTTTAGCAATAGTCAAATGGATGTTTAGCAGGGAGCTACAACTATCACGGATTCGATAGAGTGACTAAATTAGGGCAGCTTAGGCTGCCCTTTCCTTTTTTTATTATTCCTAAAATTTTTTAATTTCTAATCTATAAAGCCTTATACCTCAAACTCTCTGATAACTACCTCGCTTTTTTACCACCCTCATATTTACATTTGCTTTGTTTATTACGCCTTAGACAATTGCTCGCTAAAACTCTGTTCAATATTTTTACATTTAAATTCAAAACCGCTATCAATTAATTTTTTAGGCAAGACTAATGTGCTTGATAGTAATAACTCTTTGCCCATTTCAGCAAACATTAATTTAACCATTAACTCAGGTAGTGGCAATATACAGGGACGCTGTAACTGATTGGCTAATGCTTTGCTAAAATGTTGATTGTTAATAGGGTTTGGTGACACCATATTAACCGCACCTTCAATACTTTGATTATTTATAATAAACAATATTGCTGCCGTCATATCGTTAATATCAATCCAACTCATCATCTGCTCGCCAGAGCCAATTCTTCCGCCTAACCCTAATTTAAATGGAGGTAACATTTTTGCTAATGCTCCACCTTTTTTACTGATTACCAGTCCTGTGCGTATATTAACTAATCGCGTTCCTGATTCTTTAATAGGTTGGCTACTTTTTTCCCACTGCTCTGCAAGTTCACTTACAAAGTCATTGCCGGGGGGACTATCCTCATCAAGTTGTTGATTACCCCGATTGCCATAAAATCCAATTGCAGACGCGCAAATAAACAGTTTTACAGGGGGTAAAGCCTTATTGAAGTGATCAACCAGTAATTGTGTTGATAAAACTCGACTGTCTACTAAGCGTTTCTTTTTGGCATCGTTCCAGCGCCCGTCTGCAATACTTTCACCCGCTAAATGGATCACTATATCCGGGTTTTCAAACTCTTTTAACGAAAGTGATTTGTTTTTAATATCCCAGCTGGGTTGGTCTGAATTTGGATCTCGTGAGAGCCCTGCGACTTGATAACCATGCGACTCAAGAAGTGGTATTAAAGCTGAACCAATAAGCCCAGTTGAACCTGTTATAAGTACCTTACCCTTGCTCATAGTTATCCCGTTAATTAGATTATTTAGCTATTTATACATTTATACGTAACTATAGACTGAATAGATCAGAAACCTGCTGGCAAATCTGATTAATATGGTTCATCCGCTGTGCTTGTTTGTCACTAAAATGATAAAATAATAATTTCTTCTTTAAAGCTGGGTAATCCATAGATGCTGTTGATGATAGATAATTATGACTCTTTTACTTATAACTTAGTTCAATATTTTGGTGAGCTAAAACAAGAGATTATAGTAAAAAGAAATGACCAAATTAGCTTACAAGAGATAGCTGATTTAAACCCAGATCAGATTGTCATTTCACCAGGACCTTGCACGCCCAATGAAGCCGGTATTTCATTAGCAGCCATCGAACGATTTGCTGGGCAGATACCATTATTAGGAGTGTGTTTAGGCCATCAGAGTATTGCTCAGGTGTTTGGTGCACAAGTGGTGCGGGCTTCTAAAGTGATGCACGGTAAAAATTCATTAATTAAACACGATGGTAAAGGCGTATTTAAGGGCTTAAATAATCCCTTAAATATAACACGTTATCATAGCTTGGTGGTGCAGCCTGAAACTTTACCGAGTTGTTTTGACGTTTCAGCAACCGTGTTAAATAGTAATGAAATAATGGCTATTCGCCATAAAAGTTTAGCTGTTGAAGGGGTGCAGTTTCATCCTGAAAGCATTATGTCTGAGCAGGGTTTAAACCTACTCAATAATTTTATTGAACAATCTCTTGGTTTCAATCAATAAGCGCGTATATTAATAAAATTTAAAAAATTTTTTAGTAACTACTCTGGTTGTTGCCATTTAAGCCTATTCCATCGTTGAAAAATGCTCATTTAAACCACTAAACTGCGCTTTTTCGCCTTGAACTAAGCATAAATGGCTTAATCCAGAGCATTTACTCCGTATTTTTATACAAACATCTCAAATTAGAATAGGTGCTGAGTAGTTAATAAATTTATTTGTAATTTTTAAACAGGAAAATAGGAAGTGAGGGAAGATAGTTCTAGCAGATAAATAGTGTTAATTAACCTTGCTTAGGGTTTTTATCTAAGCAAGGTTAATGTAGATTATAAATCGTAAATGGTAGGAATAGCCTGACGCTTATGTTGTGTGCGTAAGTATGTCGCAATCAACTTATCTTCAATTTCTTGGTCGACTTTTTTGCCTTCTAAAAAATCATCGATTTGATTGTAGGTCATGCCCAAAGCATGTTCATCTTCAAGCTGTGGTTTATCTTCTTCAAGATCTGCCGTTGGCGCCTTTTCAACAAGCAGCGCAGGTGCACCAAGGTGTTTAGCTAAGGCACGTACTTGGCGTTTATTTAGACCAAATAACGGTGCTAAATCACAAGCGCCATCACCGTGTTTAGTATAAAAACCGGTGATATTTTCAGCACTATGATCGGTACCAACGACTAACCCACCTGTGAGTCCCGCAATTTCATATTGGGCAATCATGCGCATACGTGCTTTAACATTACCTTTAACAAAATCAATATTTGTCTGTGCTGGTTGTTTTACGCCACTTTGTTGCAATGCTTGTAAGGTATTTTCATGAATACCATCAACACCACTTTGTACATTCACTGAAACACTGTGGCTAGGTTGGATAAATTGTAATGCGAGTTGTGCTTCATCTTCATCTTTTTGCACCGCATAGGGTAAACGTACTGCAATAAACTGGTATTCATTTTTATTGTCTTGTTGGTTAAGTTGCTCAACAGCTAGTTGGCATAAGCGCCCAGCTGTACTTGAGTCTACTCCACCGCTAATACCTAAAACCAATGTATGGCAGTATGCTTGTTGCAGTTTGGTTTTGATGAAGTCAATACGACGTTGAATTTCAGATTCGATATTGATAGTGGGTAAAACACACATCTCTTGTAAAATTTGTTGTTTCATAAAACTGCCTATAGGGTAGGAAAAATAATACTGTGCAAAGATATGACTACTTTTATATCGTTAAATATAATTTAAGTAAAACCTTTCTTTGTCAGTAACAACAAAATTGTCACTTCTTTTGCTCTGAAATTCGTGATCTGTTTGAAACTCCGTTAAAATAAACTTTTTCTTTGTTAATTTTATTAAGGTTCACATTATGTCTTTAAGTGTTGTTATTCTTGCTGCAGGTAAAGGAACGCGTATGCGCTCTGCTTTACCTAAAGTACTTCATAAAATTGCTGATAAGCCGATGGTTCAACACGTGATAGATACCGTGAAAGGGGTTGGCTCTGAAAATATCCACCTTATTTTTGGCCATGGTGGAGAGCTGTTACAAGAACACATATCTGAACCAAACTTAAACTGGATCGAGCAGTCAGAGCAGTTGGGAACAGGTCACGCAATGCAAATTGCTCAGCCACATTTTGTCAATAATGAAAAAATACTAATGGTTTATGGCGATGTGCCTCTGCTTTCACAAAACACATTAGTCAAATTGATCGAAGCTCAGCCTGAAGGTGGTATCGGCTTATTAACGGTTGAACTTGATAA
>JBALXF010000354.1:0-3860 GCA_036961085.1 Psychromonas sp. | reverse complement strand
AACTAAAACGTCATTTTATCGAAGGTTATTGTTAGCCCACTATATTGATAGTGGAATAAATACAGTTCCAAAAATTATGATGGAAATTGAAATCCCAAGAAGAACTGCTCAAGATTCAATCGCTAGTTTAAAAGATTTAGATATTGAGTGCTCTTTCAAAGGGGCTTTGAAAGATGGGAAGTATATCATTGAGTCTTGGGGAGGGATTTCTCCAATTTGGGTTGCTGAAAATATTAATAGCATAAAAAAACAGTTAGGTTATTAGTTGTAGCACTGAAAGATAATAGTTAACTATATTTCAGAGACTAATTTATTAGTCTTCTCCGCTTGGATTTTCTTTAAAGCCAATACGCCATTAACTTGATTTCTGCCACTTTCTTTTGCTTGATACAAACATTTATCCGTTGTCTGTAGTAATGACATTACATCCATGTTGTTTTGCGGAATAACTGTTTGTACGCCTAGGCTAATGGTCACGTGGTCATTACATTCATTGTATTTGTGAGGGATTTTTAGTAATTCGACGTTTTCACGTAATTTTTCTGCAATATCCATTGCCGCACTTTTGCCTGTGTCGGGAAGAATAACCACAAACTCTTCTCCTCCATACCTTGCTACATCATCGGCAGGTCTTTTGATGGATTTTTTGAGTGCTTTTGCAACACTTCTTAAACTATCATCGCCCAGTGTGTGACCATAATTATCATTGTATTTTTTGAAACAATCGATATCGATCATGATCAAGGATAACTCTATTTTTTCTCTAATCCCACGATTCCATTCTGAAGCTAGTAATTCATCAAATCGTCTGCGATTGGCGATATCAGTCAATCCATCAATGAGTGCTAAACTTTCTAATAGGTCGGTTTTTTGTTTTAAACGCAGATGGGTTTTTACCCGAGCCTTGATAATGGCATGTTGAAATGGCTTTGTTATAAAATCAACCGCGCCCATTTCCAACCCTTTTTGCTCATCTTCTTGATCTGTTAATGCGGTCAGAAATATCACTGGGATATTCATGCTTTGTGGATCATTTTTGAGTTGTCTGCAGACTTCATAACCATCAATATCTGGCATGATGACATCTAGAAGAATTAAATCAGGAAGATATTTTTCTACGTAATCAAATGCCTGCTGTCCGCTATTTGCATATACAACCTCGGTACCAAGATCTTTTATAATGGTACCAATTATTTTTAGATTTACTCGATTATCATCAACTATTAAAATAGTTGATTGTTTTTCCAGTGACATCTATTTCTCTCCCTATTAATAGCTTCTGCTTTATTATCCATCCATGTTTTACAGCAGAGTTAAGCCAACAATCACTTTCTTTCAATTGCTACATTAGTATCTCGCATCGATAATATCCATCTAGCTAATGGTAATAAGCAGTTATAGGGTGCCTTTCTTTTGTCATTGCAACGCCGGTCAAGCAATTCAATTTGTTAATTAAACGCATATTCAAACAGTAATGACAGTTTTGTCTTTTGGTATCTCTAGTGTGTTGCATAGTTATAAGTCAAGTTGGCACTAACTGAAATGCAAAGAACAAGAGGCACGTTATTTTCTCAAGGTATGTGTATCGCTATTGCGGCTACTGTCGGTTTCTCGGTACAAATAGTTAAGGGGACAGTCCTTGCTTCGATAATAGGGGGGGAATTAACCAAAGCAATAACCATCTTGAAAAATGGGGCTTTCAACCATTTAAAGTGTTCACATTTGTTGCGCTGTTTTCCTCTGTCTGTTTTCGCTCAATATTTTCTAAAAAAACATGACACAAGTTAGTTCAGGAAAAAGTACTTTAGTGCATTGTATAAATGACTTGAAAGAACTTTAACAAGACGTGATTGTTGTTGATATGCAACCCGTTGAAAACGATGAATATAAATTACGATTGTTGAGCCGCAGCATGGGTATGGTATTTCAAACTTTAACATTTTTACGCATCTGACTGTGCCTGAAAATGTTATGCTAGCAACCAAACTGGTACTTAAAAAAATACACAAGAAAGTCGAAATCTTGCTTAGGAATAACTTGTAATAGATAGTTTGTCAGATAAGTTTGATGACTATCCGTGTAATATGTCGGGTGATCAGCAATAACCTGTTGCCATTGTGCGTTCATTGGCGAAGTCACCAAAAGCATTTCTTTGTGATGAAATTACTTCGGTATTAGATCCTGAATTATGTGATGAAGTATTAAAGGTGTTAGAGCGATTAAAACCTGAAGGAATGACATTATGAATATATTAAATAAAATCAAAAAAGAGTGGTTTCTAGTTGGGATGGTGCTTGCCATCGCACTTGCCACAATAACCCCTGATTTGGGGCGCTCTGGTGGTCTTATTCATCTGGATTTATTAACCGGAGTGGGAGTTGCGCTTATCTTCTTTTTGCATGGTTTGGGTTTATCGCCACGCGCAATTAAAGAGGGCATAGGTAATTGGCGATTACATATTTATATTCAGATGGCGACCTTTGTGGTTTACCCACTTCTTTGGGTGGTGTTTGGTAGTAGTTTTCTTGCTTTTATGCCGACAGCACTGGCATTTGGTTTTTGTTACTTATTTGTGTTGCCGAGTACGATTTCTTCTTCTGTGGCAATGACCAGTATCGGTAAGGGTAATGTCCCTGGGGCAATCTTTAACGCTTCTTTATCAAGTATCTTAGGTGTATTGATTACGCCGTTACTTATCCAATTATTCATGGGGTTTGAAGGTGTGCAACTGGATTTGATGGCTTCGGTATTATCAATTACTAAGTTATTGCTATTACCTATGATTGTCGGGCAATTATTACGTCCTTATTTATTAAACTGGGCAGAAAAGCACAAAGCGGTGGTTAGCAAGGTAGATAAGTATGTGATCTTATTGATTGTTTATAATGCCTTTTGTGACTCTGTGTCGAATGGTATTTGGGGGGAGTTCTCGATTGGTTTGTTAGCCACATCAATCGTGATATGTATTATCTGCCTTGTGGTTATGGTGCACTCTCTGCAGTGGGGCGCGAGACGTTGTAAATTCAGTCCGCCCGATGAAGTTGCCGTGGTGTTTTGTGGCACTAAAAAAACCCTTGCCGCAGGTGTACCTATGGCAAAAGTGATTTTCGGAGCCGATCCTAATTTAGGCATGATCTTGTTACCAATTATGCTTTATCATCCGATTCAAATTTTTTACTGCGCCGTGTTAGCGAACCGTTACGCGAAGAAAAGTGAACTGCTGAATGCCACTTAAGCTAACTAAAAGGCAATGAAAAGAGTTAAAGATACCCAGGGTATATTGTGCCAAGGGCTAGACTTTTTGCTATTTACATCTTCAGGTGTTTTGTCTGGTTATCGTTTGTATTAAAAGGCTTGTTTGATGTAAAAGGTTATGTGATAGGCGCTGATAATCCTGAATGGCTTACAAGTCATCAGCCAGCTGCTGGGACATCGCAATTAATTGCCGAGTTATTAAAACAAGGTGCAACTTGTGCAGGGCGCATGCAAGTCAGTGAATTAGCCTGCAGCTTAGATGGACAAAATATTACTACGACACACCTATAAAACCTGCTACTCCCAATTGTATTCCGGGTGGTTCATCAAGCGGTTATTTAAAATTACTAACAGCAGATGGCCTTTAAGAACATTTATTGCTTGGACATCAAGGCTAGCTAGAGGAGGTGGGGACGAAATTGTGCTATCACAGGATCTTGGTTTTAATTAGAAAGTGATAGCATTTATTTTTATAGAATCTTTACTCATAAATTATGAGGCATCAGAACGTCAGTCTGGCGCACCATCAAACATACGGTTACGAGCACTGGTTAGGTGATTTTTCATTGCATCTCTTGCAGCATCTGAGTTACCTTCTTGGATCG
>JBALXF010000353.1:0-3875 GCA_036961085.1 Psychromonas sp. | reverse complement strand
CTCTGACATTGTTATAAAAATTAATTTCAGTGACTCAAAGTAGTGGCAACCTATTTTCTGCAGTTGCCACAATGATTACTATTCTGCCTTATTTTGAAAGCTCTATAGCTGTATCTACAAAAATACCTTGCATGTCTTTAGCCTCGCGTTCAGTTTGGCCGCCATGCTTAAGAAATGCAGCAATAATGGCTTGAGTTTTTTCTTCTTTTGCACGTTCTAAAAAGTATCGTAACTCAAGTTCAATGCCTACAGCTTCATCTTTTACTGAAGCGGCGATAATTTCTTTGTACATCACAATATCGCGGATCTCCCAAGCAACAACTATTGATAATAATTGCGCTAGAAATGTACCAAGGTCCTCTTTAGAAACAAACTGAGTTATGATATTTAACGTTTCAGCTTGTTGTGCAGTAAAATCAGCGCCTGTTAGCAATGTACCCACATCGAAATCTCCCTTTGAAAACCAGATTTTTTATCGAAACCCTTAAATAAATGGTTGGTGATAAAATCCCAATTTGGGAGACTAGAATCCCTGGATTTGAAAAAATGTATAACAACAGAACTTAGCATAATAATGGTTTCAGAACTTGATCCGTATATTTTATTTATCTGATCTAGCCAGAAACTTAGATTCGTTTTGTTGGGAAACATACTTATTGATAGAGTTATTTTGAAGCGACATCGAATCAATTAGTTTCTGTTGACTGTATATAGTTAACAGAGGAAAATTTCAGTCCAGACCAAGTAAATCAATTAACTACCTAAAATAATCTATACTGAAACGAATTATTTCTACTTTTTCATTTAATTTGTAGTGAATTTAATATTCAGAAAAATCAATTCTATAGCGACGAATTTTATCAATTTGTATGAGTTAATAATCAGCTTATAACTGTTTTTTCTATCTAAAATACAAGTTGTTGCGTGGATGTTAATTTTCTTTTAAATAATGAAAGTCTTGTCACATTATGTGAGTTTTAAGTCGTAGCCTTTTCAATATTTGAGGCATATAGTTGCGGCAGTAAATCCATGACAGAGGTGTATTAGATGAAGTCCATACTCAATCAAAAAAATGATATATTAGATCAGGTGTTTTCTCGATTAAAAGCCCACTTTACTGAGTCGCAACAAAAAACATTACAACAATTTATTAACAAAGTTTTCTGTGATGTTTCTATTAATGATTTAACCCAAATGACTCAGGCTGATATAGCGGGGTTAACCGTTTCTTTATGGAGAGAAATACAAGATTGGCAAGCTCCTTGTGCCAAAATTCGTATTTTTAATCCTGATGTTGAACAGGATGAGTGGCAGTCTGCGCATACAGTTGTTAGCGTACTATGCAGAAATATCCCCTTTGTCATTGATACTCTCAAATTAATCTTAAATAAATTAAATATTAAACTACATCGTATTTCATATAGTGAAATTTCAGTAACGCGCAATGAAAACAACGAGTTAGTTTCTTTAGATGATGCAGAAGCCAATGAATTATTAATTTATTTTGAAATTGACAAAACCAGTTCAAAAGCGGAGCGGAAGTTAATTCATACCAAAATAAACTTTGCGTTAGAAAATGTATATTTGGTTGTGGATGATTTTAATAATTTAATTGCAACTATGATGCAGGTTCTCGGTGATAGTGAGAATGGTAAATTAACCACTAATATTGTAAACCTTGAAGAGCACCAAACCTACTTAACTTGGATGTTGAATGATCATTTCACTTTTGTCGGGTGTGATCAGTTCTGTGTTGAAGATGGACAGGTTAAAGCGGTTGCAGATAGCCAGTTAGGATTATTAAAAAATCCTGATTTTATGAACAAAGCGCACCAGTTTGAGTCATTTGAAGCATTAAATGAACCAAGCTTCCTATATTTTAGTAAAGCCTCTCAACGTGCTATGGTGCATCGAATTGCATACCCAGACGTCGTCTATATAAAACAGTTCAATGAAGCAGGGGAGCTAATTGGCGGACACAGATTTATCGGTTTATATACCTCATCGGTATACAGTGGTACACCGGTTGATATTCCTATCATTCGTAAAAAGTTAACTAATATTTTACAAAATTCTGGTTATAGTTCGGGTGGTCACTATTTCAAAGAACTTTCACAAATCCTCTATACATATCCAGTAGAAGATCTACTTTTATGTGACGAAAATGAGTTGCTGCAAAATGTCACTGAGATTTTGCATGCTCAGGAGCGTAAAGACGTGAAGCTTTTTTTACGTACTGAAGGTAATAACCAGTTTTTGGTTGCCAGTCTCTATGTACCGCGTGACGTCTACAACACCAAAGTTCGCCTCGATTTTGAAGAATTAATCTCGCGTACTCTGGAGGTTACCGATAGTGATTTCCAAACCTTCTTAAGTGAATCCAACTTAGCACGTTTACGTTTAGTGTTACGCCTTAAAAAACCGCTAGAAGGAGAGTTGGAAGTTCAAGCGATTCAAGATCGTATGAAGCAACTTACCAAACAATGGACTGAAGAGTTACATGAAGCCTTAATTGACAATATGGGGGAAGAGCGTGGTATTAAATTAATTAAAAAATACCAATCTGCTTTTACTACCAGTTATCAAGATAATTTCAGCTCTCGAGTCGCAGTTGCAGACATAGAGCGTATAGAATCGCTTTATGCTGATAAGACGCGTTCTATGGCCTTACGTTTTTATCGTTCAATCGATCCTAATAGCAGTCAATTAAAATTAAAACTGTTCCATCAAGATGGTGCATTAATACTTTCTGATCTTATTCCTATTTTAGAAAATTTAGGCTTAAAGGTTGCCGAAGAGTACCCTTACAAAGTCACACCAAAAAAAGAACGTGATTTTTGGTTATACGATTTTACACTTATCTATGAGCAGGTTCATAATTTTGATCCGAATGCCTATGGTGATGTTTTTTCTAATGCATTTTTATCTATATGGTATGGAAAAGCGGAAAATGACCCTTTCAACAAACTGATATTAGGTGCTGGTTTAGCTTGGCGAGATGTTGTTATGCTTCGTGCATATGCTAAGTATCTAAAACAGTTGGGAGTAGGTTTCAGCCACACCAGTATTGCTAAAACTTTGTTATCTCACAGTCCACTTGTTACTCAGATTGTTGAGTTATTTAAAATGCGTTTTGATCCAAGTAAAGCGGGGGATTTACAGCAACAAGAAAATTTAGAAGAACAAATATTAACGGCACTCAACGATGTCAGTAATCTTAATGAAGATAAGGTGTTGAGAAAGTATGTTGAGTTAATTATGGCAACGCTGAGAACTAACTATTTTCAAAAAGAACAAGGCCAAGATAAATCTTTTGTGAGCTTTAAGTTTGACCATGACAAAATTACAGACATTCCACTACCACGATTAACTTATGAAGTGTTCGTTTATTCGCCGCGTGTAGAAGGGGTGCATTTACGTGGTGGTAAAGTTGCTCGTGGTGGACTACGTTGGTCAGATCGTCGTGAAGATTTCCGTACTGAGGTATTAGGCTTAGTAAAAGCACAGCAAGTTAAAAACTCGGTGATTGTACCAGTTGGAGCGAAAGGTGGTTTTGTCGCTAAAAGGCTTAATCCAAGCATGGATCGTGATAGCTTCATGAAAGAAGGGATCAGCTGTTATAAGGTATTTATTAGCGCATTGTTAGATATTACCGATAACTTAAATCAAGGTAAGGTTATCCCACCAAATGACGTGGTCCGCTATGATAATGATGACCCTTACTTAGTTGTAGCAGCAGATAAAGGTACAGCTACTTTCTCTGATATTGCGAATGAATTAGCAGTGGAAAGAAACTTTTGGCTAAATGATGCCTTTGCTTCTGGTGGCAGTAATGGTTACGACCATAAAAAAATGGGTATTACGGCGAAAGGTGC
>JBALXF010000352.1:0-3884 GCA_036961085.1 Psychromonas sp. | reverse complement strand
ATTAGAAACACCCAGTGCTTGCTTGCTTCGTGTAATGAATACAGGACCAAGTACTAAGCCAAGAATAATGGGGACAGCTGGAATATTTTCTCTTTTTAGTATGTAGCCAAATACGGCAAAGCCTAGGGCAATCAATGCATCTGAAAACTGATAGTTTTGACTGTAACTACCTATAAAACCAAGTACTAAAATCACGGCACCAATAAACCGACCTCTAATACGGGTTAGGTTTACTATCCATTTACTGGTAAATGTTAAGTACAGAAAGGCGACAATATTGATTAAGAATAGTGAGATATACAGACCGGAGATGAACTCTGGCTTTTCAGCAAAAAGCATTGGTCCGGGGATATAATTGTGTACCATGAACACTGATAACAACATTGCCATTAAAGCATCTGCAGGAATACCAAAGGCGAGTAAAGGGATCATTACCGATGCCGTTACCGCATTATTAGAGGTTTCAGAGGCGATAAGCCCCTCTTCGGCGCCATGACCAAACTTCTCTGGTGTTTTTGATAATTTTTGAGCTAACGTGTATGAGAAAAATTGTGAACCAAATTCACCCACTCCTGGTAGTAACCCCATCACTACGCCTAATGCAGCTGAACGTAAAGCAGTCCACTTATATTTCATCACAATGAGAATACCGTCGAAACGTCCTTTACCTTCATATTTGGTGACTTTTGAGTCATCACCTTTTTGTGAAAGTAGAACAAATGCTTGGGACATAGCAAAAAGCCCAATCACCGTAGGGACTAAAGGAATACCACCATATAACCACTCTTGGCTAAATGTATAGGTTAAGCTGTTATATGAACGGTCTATGCCAACTGAACCTAAAAAGATACCTAGTCCTAGCATCATTGCAGCGGCAAAAGCTTGTTTGTAATGCGCCATCACCACAAACATCATGCCCAGTGCGGCTAACATGGCGAACTCAGCTGAGCCAAAATAATTAGCGACTTTTGAGAGAACAGGAGCAAGTAATACAAGTGATAATACGCTGATGATGCCACCTACAAATGAAGAGGAGTAAGCAATCGATAGTGCGCGTTTTCCCTCACCGCGTTGTGTCATCGGGTATCCATCATAGGTGGTTAATACCGCAACAGGTGTGCCGGGAGTATTCATTAAAATAGCCGGAATAGCACCTCCATACCATGCACCACCATAAACGCCTAGTAATAGGGTGACACCAGGTAAAGGCTCAAGGGTAAAGGTAAGTGGTAGTAATATTGCTATTACACCCGCAGGTTCCAAGCCAGGAATTGAACCAATAGAAACGCCTAATAATGCACCACATACAATGGCTAATATTACGTTTATATTGAAAATTTCGTGTATACCAAGAAGAATAATGTCCATAGCGGTTTAGTACTCCGAGTGTGCTACAAATATAAATTTGCAAAGTCTGCTATTTGCGCGGGAAACAATGAATAAAGCCATACATCAGGTAGCCAAAAGTTAACGAAGACTCTAAACACGACGACTAATACAACCACCGATAACAGTGAGGTAAACACCCAAAATCGGGTAAATAGATTACTGATCCAAAGTAGGGTAAGAATAAATACAAGTGTTGATGGAGCAAACCCGAATACTGATAAACTATTGATATAGAGCATAAAGAACATGCTAATAATGATGGCTGTTCGGTATCGGCTTATCGCGGAAAAGGCGAGCTCTATCGGGTTTATCTGCTTAATATAATTAATGTGTTTGGCGGTGTTTAATAACAAATAGACGCCGCTAAAAGTGGTGATAATCACTAAACCAAATAATGGCGCTACATAGGGCTGGGTATACCAACCATGCGCATTTGTCACTTCTGTTGCCTGTAGTGGCTGTAACAAAATAAGTGTTAACGAGCCTATAAACGAAAGTAGGTAGAAGTAATAATGAGACGGTAACTGCGTATCTGTAGAAGTCGCATTAGTAACTTGATCATTATGCAGTTCTTTAATTTCTCTTGGCATATGCCCTCCGGTTATGCAGGATGAAAGCAGACTCACTTTCATCCTGTTGGTTCTATTTCATGTAATCAATTAACTCTTGTGCACTTGCGTAATCGGCCTCGATCAATTTCTGAGATTCTTCAGCACCCATCCAAAATATACTTGCTCCCGTGCTTGCACTGATGTCTTCTACACGTTTTGTCGCTAACGCCATTTGTGCTATTTCAGCAATGCGCGCTTTGACTTCTTCAGGCGTACCTTTTTTTACAAACAGACCATTCCACGTGGTTTGCGAAACACCCGTTTGTTCTTCGAGTGTTGGAACATCTGGGCTAAGGCTTAAACGCTTATGGGTCATTGATGCAATGATCTTAACCTCGCCAGATTGCAGGCAAGAAAGAATCGTTTGCGTCACCGTATTGATGACCGTTGCATCGCCATTAGCCAGTGTTGAACAGTTAATCGCATCAAAAGGTGCATTCGATGAGAACTTCAAGCCGACTTTGTCTGCGGCTTTAAAAGTGATCGCCGTTGGCAGTGCCTGATAGCCAAAATGGGCAAGAGAAACGGGATTGTTTTTAGAAAATTCAGCGAGTTCAGCCATGTTGTTGTAGGGCGCATCGGCTTTAGCCGCAATAACAAAAGGATAATCGAGGAATATGCCAACAGGTTCAAACGTATCTTTATCAAAGGTTGCGTTACCAGAAAGAATCTGCGTGGTCACAAGATCAGCAACAAAAGAGCCAATCGTTAACCCATCTGCACGTGCTCTTGCAACTTCAGATGCGCCAACAATCCCTGCACCGCCTGGTTTATTAACCACAGTCGCTGGTTTACCTGTTTCTTCAGCCATTTTTTCTGCAATTAATCGCGTTAAAATATCTTCAACATCTCCAGGAGGCCATGGCACAACAAATTTAACTGGTCTACTCGGATATTCCGCTGCATTAACCGCTAATGGAGAAAGTAATGTCGATAAAAGTACCGTTAGGTAAATAGTCATTTTTTTCATCATAATTCCTTATATTTTGAGGTTGTCTTAATTGACGTTTTTAATCCTTCTGATCACCTTTTACGGTTTCCAGGGGGACGATTAAAACGGGGACTGCTGAATTTTGTAGTACTTTATGCGCTGTTGAACCGAGGAAAACTCGGGATAACGCGCTTACCTCTCTATTTCCCATCACTATCATTCCTGCCTGGTATTGCTTTGATGCATTGATAATTACTTTTTCTGGCGTACCAAATTGGATGCTAATAGAAAGCGCTGGAACAGTATCAAATGAAGAGAACTCGGTAGTGGCAATAAAGCGTTTGATTCTTTTTCTAATGTCAGAAACAACGACTTTTTTTTGTTGATCTGCGTGATTTTGTTCAATGTTCTTAGGCAAGAAAGATTGTGAAGCCTCAGGGGTTATTGAATTTATTTTATCCACTGCGTGAACATAAATAATGTCAGCTTGATGTCTGACTGCTTCTTGAATTGCAATATGAAAAGCCTTGTGACTTCCCTTACGAATATCTGATGCATAAACGATTACGTTAATTTCATTATTCATTTCTTCATTCCATCATTGAGTGACGCATTTATTAAAGGCGAATTCAAAACAGAAAGAAATCAACCATAAGGATGAAATGTTAAATCTTTGTAAATTTAAATTTTTTGTAACGGTTTGTTTACAAATCAGCCTAACGGTTGATAGCAGAGGTGAAATGATCGTGAGTATATTAATAAGCACCAGAAACAACAAAAGGAATTACGATGAGGGATTTAGATTCTCGTACTTATTACGAAGCAACCAAAAAATATAACCTGAGCTTTCCAAGACTAACTGAAGACCTCGAAGCTGATGTTGTGATTATTGGTGGTGGTTTCACTGGTATTAATACGGCGTTAGAGCTCGCCGAAAAAGGCATCACTAATAC
>JBALXF010000351.1:0-3884 GCA_036961085.1 Psychromonas sp. | reverse complement strand
GGGTTATTTTTATCAGCCTTTTCGTATATCCCTGGCATCGATTTAGTAACTTTTTCATTATCGGGTTTTAAACAGCTTTTTGCTTGGCCAGGATTAAAATCCTCTATTTTAAGTACCGTCTATATCGGTATTATAAGTACTTTTCTGTCCGCTTTTTTTGCATTTTCAATTCTACAACAATGTTGGAATACAAAATGGTGGAATAAGATTGAAAATTTACTGTCACCAATATTAGCCTTGCCACACGTCGCATTTGCTGTGGGCTTTGCATTTTTATTTACTCCGAGTGGTTTTATAGCGCGCATTTTCAATGAAATTTTCACTCAATTTGATTGCAGTAACTGCAGCTTTATCAACGATCAATATGGCCTAGGGCTGATTTTAGGCTTAATCCTAAAGGAGATACCTTTTGTACTCTTTATGAGCATCCCGATTGTGAAGCAGTTAAATATTAATGACACCTTAATCAGAGCACAAAGCCTAGCCTACTCAAATGCACAAGCTTGGCAAAAAATCATCTTTGTACAATGGTTACCTAAAATACGCTTTACCCTATTTGCGGTAATGGCCTATAGCTTATCGGTAGTCGATATTGCATTAATCATTGGCCCTAGCACCCCACCAACCTTTCCTGTATTAATTTGGCAATGGTTGAACGATGCCAATCTATCCGCTTTACCTAAAGCATCTGCAGCAGCTTTAGTGTTATTATTAATATGTGTCACATTATTATATTTAATTCGTTTTATTGAATGGCTAGTCGTAGTGAAGTGTAGAAGTTGGCAAACCAGTGGCCGTTTTGCAATCCCGCTTCCTGGCAAAATAATGGTGCTTTTCACTTATGCTATATCATTAACGATTCTACCTATTTTATTGCTTTGGACTTTTGCTCAGCGCTGGTCTTTTCCTGATATTGTTCCAAGTCGCTGGTCATACCGTTTCTGGCAACAGGAGTGGAGTTATTTATGGGATATTATGCTTAATAGCATTGCAATTGCACTAATCAGCGCAACACTTGCGCTGTGTTTTGCAATTATTATTCATGAACACAGCATTAATAATAAACGTAATAAAGGATCTTTTGTTGTCCCCCGTTTAGTCATCTCTATTCCAATGCTTGCACCACAACTATCTCTGTTGTTTGGCATACAAATTATTACCCTGTTTATTACCACCCAGTACTATTATTTATGGGTCACTTGGGCGCATGTATTCTTTGTATTTCCTTATGTTTATTTGGTGTTAGATGGGCCTTGGCGAAGTTATGATAAAAGGCTAGATAGAGCGGCACTGAGTTTAGGCATGTCACCGTTGCAAGTTTGGTGGAAAATCAAAAGACCGATATTATTGCCAACTATCTGGATTGCTTGGGCGGTTGGGATCAGCGTCAGCTTGACACAATATTTACCCACTTTAATGTTGGGTGCGGGGCGTATATCCACATTAACCACGGAAGCAGTCTCCCTCGCGAGTGGACAAGATCGCCGAGTCAGTGCAATTTACGCATTATTACAATCTTTAGTGCCCTTTTTCTTTTATATTATTGCTATTATAGCGAGCCGCAAAACAGGTATGTTAAACACAAGGAGCGCAAAAACCGATGGGTTTGCTAGTCAAAAATCTTGAGATTATAAACAACAATAACTCCCCACTATTTCCAGCATTAACGTTTACAATTAACCCTGGTGAAATATTAACCCTAATGGGGCCCAGTGGCTGTGGTAAATCAAGTTTATTAAATGCAATTGCGGGACACCTAGATTCAGACTTCCTTTATCGTGGAGAATGCTATTTAAATGGTCTGTTGGTCAATAATATCAGCCCGGAAAAGCGAAATATTGGCATTTTATTTCAAGATGATTTGCTGTTTCCACATTTAACTGTGTGGGAAAACCTTGCAATTGCCCTACCAAACACAGTAAAGAAATCGCAACGTAAACAGCAAGCACTTCAAACCTTAAAAGATCTTGATTTACTATCGCTAGCCAATAAAGCTCCCGATCAAATATCTGGAGGACAACGTGCTCGTATCAGTTTGATGAGAATGTTATTGGCGGAGCCTGCAGCAGTGCTACTTGATGAGCCTTTCAGCAAGTTGGATAAGTCATTACGACAGAGTTTTAGAAATTGGGTGTTTAGCGAAATTAAAAAAAGAAATCTTCCCATGTTAATGGTTACCCATGACCAATCTGATGTACCACAAGGTAGTCAGTGTTTAGATTGGCCTTGGATTCAAGCAGTTGAAAGTTAATAGATAGTAAATATAATAAAAAAAATAGGAATTAAACCATGCTGGATCATATTAGTATTAAGCTGATTAAACCCTCTCTAAACCTAATTGCTAAACATATTCACCGAACAGGTATTAAAGCAGACCAAGTGACCCTGTTGAGTTTTTTCATTGGTTTCTTGGCATTACCAGCACTTATTTATCAAGAATATAATCTCGCCCTGTTATTTATTATTATTAATCGCATTATGGATGGCGTTGATGGCGCGGTGGCTCGTATTCAAGGTACTACCGATAGTGGTGGTTTTTTAGATATCACCTTAGATTTTTTATTTTATTCACTAGTGCCCTTTGGCTTTGTATTGGCAAATCCTGAAATGAATGCTGTAGCGGGGGCATTTTTGATTTTTTCCTTTATCGGAACAGGTAGCAGCTTCTTAGCCTTTGCTGCATTAGCTGAAAAAAGAAAAATAGAAAATCCAGTTTATCCGCATAAGTCACTTTATTACATTGGGGGCTTAACCGAAGGGACTGAAACGATAGCGTGTTTGATTCTCATGTGTTTATTGCCACAATACTTTTCAACTATCGCATATGTTTTTGCAACACTCTGCTGGTTTACTACATTCACTCGAATTTATTCTGGGTACCATACATTAAAATAATAAGCTTAAAATCTCATACTGTTAAGGAAGACAAATGCAATTACAACAAGATAAAAAAATACGTTGGGCGATTATTGGCTTAGGTAATATTGCCAACAAGTTTGCACAAGATCTCGTCACCCTTGATGATGCAGAATTGTATGCAGTGGCTTCCCGAACGCAACAAAAGGCAGATAATTTTGCACAAAAGTATCAAGCGCAAAAAGCTTATGATAGTTATCAAGCATTAGTTAACGATCCTAATATCGATGCTGTCTATATCGCCACCCCGCATGCACTGCATAAAGAAAATACCTTGTTATGCCTACAACAAGGTATCTCGGTATTGTGTGAAAAACCATTGGCGATGAATAGTGCTGAAGTCAAACAAATGATTAGCACTGCGAAGCAAAGTAATACACTGCTAATGGAGGCACTCTGGAGCTATTTCCTGCCGCATTATCAATTTGTATTAAACGCATTAAATAATAAAACCTATGGAAAACTCCTTAAATTAGAAGCCGACTTTGGTTTTACTACAGAATTTGATCAGCAGTCTCGATTATTTAACAAAAGCCTTGGCGGTGGCAGTCTATTAGATATTGGCATCTATCCAATTTTTGCTGCGCTTTCAACATTAGGATTACCCGATAAAATATCTGCCAATGCGACTTTTTTTGAAAATGGTGCAGACTCATCCTGCAACATGGAGTTTAGTTACCTCGATGGCGTAACGGCAAAACTCAAGTCAACCCTAATAGAATCAACACCCATTGAAGCTATTTTTTATTGCGAACATGCCACCATTAAAATTAATGGTGCTTTTAACGGCCCATCAGACGTCACTTTAATCAAAGATGGACAGCAGGAAAGAATACATTTCGATTGCAAAAGCAATGGTTATAGTTATGAAATCGCGCACTTTAATCAGCTATTACGCGACCAAAAAACTGAAAGTGACATTATGACCTACAACTTCAGCAAAGATCTTATCAAAACCTTAGATGATG
>JBALXF010000350.1:0-3885 GCA_036961085.1 Psychromonas sp. | reverse complement strand
TTAATAAAATGTAAACAGTATCTATTAAAAAAAGAACAGCTGCATTTACAAATTAACCATGAAATTAGTTATAAATTACTGTCCTATTTATGGTTGCATAACGAGCCTTTAAAGGTACGCTCGGTCCCCTTTGCAAAACATCTATATGATCACCCATTATTAACGGTATGGGGAATAAACGAGCAAGATAGCTTTGCTTGGTTAACCTCTCTTAAACGAAAAGCTTGGTTAGACAAAGATAAGTTAATCAATCGAGTGCGACTTTGTACCCAATGTTTATCTGGGCATTTAAATTATATTGATAATTGCCCACAATGTGCTTCTATCGATATCGAAGCGCAGACAAGCTTACATTGTTTTAATTGTGGTCATGTTGCCAAACAAGGTGATTTTAAAAAATCATCAGTGCTTAGTTGCCCAAACTGTTTGCATTTATTACGTCACATTGGTGTTGACTATGATCGGCCTATCGAAAACCAGCATTGCAATCATTGTGACAGCTTATTTATTGAAGCGAATGTGCAAGTTGATTGTCTACATTGTTCATCGCATAACTCACCCAATGACTTACAAGTTAGAAATATTTATAGCTATAGCCTCGCAAGCCTTGGAGCAAGTCTTGCTCGAAGAGGTATTTCTCAGCTGCTATTTGAGTTTTCACCCGATGAAGCCATGTCACCCTCACAGTTTTCTTGGTTAATTAAATGGCAAAATCAATTAGCTCTGCGTCATCAACAAACACATTTAATTGTTGCTATAGAAGCTGAAAATATTGAACAAATTATTAATGAAGCAGGTGAAAAACAAGCTTTTGAACAAATTGATGCACTAAAATCTCGCCTTGCTAGTGTGGTCAGAACCACGGATCTGTTTAGTCAATTTTCAAATAATACATTACTGGTTTTTTTCCCTCTTACAGGTTCCGATCAAATACAGGTACTTTATTCAAAGATTAATGGAAAAATAAATTTACAATCAGGCTCGCAGCTTAAGGTTAAAGTTAAAGCATTTAGCCTTCCCGTTAAAAAAATGAACGATGATCCGTTGCAGTGGTTAGAGGAGCAACTGCTGATTGTCGAGTCGCTTTAATGTCTAGTGATATTAATACAGTTATCTATATTCTGTTAGATATCTGGCATCTGTTGACCGAGAATCTATTACTCGCAGTTTGGTGGGTGCCGTTGGTTTTTTTATATGAACTGCCGATTATTTTTCTCACCCTATCTGGAATTATGCTTTGGTATAAAAGAACACGTTTATCAGTGCCTAAAACCTGTCACTATTACCCTAAAGTATCTTGTATTATTACTTGTTACAGTGAAGGAGAGGCGGTTAAGGTCACCATTGACTCTTTCATTGAGCAAACCTACCCCGGTGAGATAGAGATCATCGCCGTTGTTGATGGCGCAGTACAAAATGCCTCAACTTATCAAGCTGCTCGGGCATCAGCGAAAGCTTGTATTAGCGCCAAACGACAAGTTATTGTATTACCTAAATGGCAGCGAGGTGGTCGTGTTTCTACGCTTAATGCAGGGCTACATTATGCAACAGGGGAACTGGTTATTAATGCAGATGCCGATACCTCTTTCGACAATAATATGGTTAGTCAGATTGTTCCCTATTTTGAAGATCCAAATGTGCCTGCATTAGGTGGGGCTCTCCGAGTGCGTAATATTAAACAGACAATCTGGTCACGTATGCAAGCGATTGAGTATCTAATCTCGATGCAGGGGGGCAAAACGGGGCTAGCGCAGTGGAATATGTTAAATAATATTTCTGGTGCTTTTGGCGCTTTCAGACGGAAATTTTTATTGCAAATTGGCGGCTGGGACACACATACTGCGGAAGACTTAGATTTAACAATACGAATAAAGCAATATTTTAAACGCCATCCAAAAATGCGGATTCCGTTTGCTACTTTAGCAATCGGGCATACAGATGTACCCGCGGACCTCAAATCATTATTATTGCAGCGACTACGTTGGGATGGAGATCTATTATTTTTATATTTTAGAAAGCATTGGCCAGCTTTTACTCCCAAATTATTGGGTTGGCCTACTTTTTTATATACTTTATTCTATGGTTTTCTACAAAATGTTTTAATGCCATTCATAAGTATCATTTATTTTATTTGGTTAATCTGGATGTTTCCTTGGCAATTAAATGCATCAATAATTAGCCTAATATATTTCCTCTATTTAGCGATAACGGTATTTTTCTATTTAATTATTTTAATTGCTATCTCAGAAAGATTCATGCAAGACCTGATGTTAGCTGCTTGGTTACCCCTTTATCCCTTCTATGCATTATTAATGCGATTTATTAGTCTATTCGCATTAATGAATGAAATATTCAGACGCTCACACGAAGAAAGCGGTATGGCTCCTTGGTGGATATTAAAAAGAGGAAGAAAATTTTAATGAAAGTATCTTTCAGTGGCAGCAAGAAAGCTCATCGACCAGTGGTTGATGATGGATTAGATGTTCATTATGCGGATGCAAAAAGAAGCGGATATAGATATCGTTGGTATATGTTAGTTACTTTAGTTTCAGCACCCATTATATTTTTATTGTGGATCATTATTAAACCTAATATATTTATTTTAGCGCCAGGTATTATTACGACTGGGCCATTACAAATTCGCTCTGCTAATACTGCAATCGTAAGTAAGGTATTAGTTAAAGGAGACTCGAGCATCCTTGCAGGTAGCACCTTATTTATTCTTAAAAACGCTGAAATAGATGCTCAAATTAAAGAATTAAAAAACCAATTAATTGCTTTGGAAAAACAACAATTTTCACAGAATGAAGCCACCCTAACCGCATTGAAAAGTCGCATAGTCGTTGCCCAAATAGGGGTAAATCAGCAAAATGAATTATTAGCGAGTTACAATAAATTTAAGGATAGGGGTGTTGTGCCTACAGCAGACATGGCGACAGTTTTACAGACCAATATGTCTGCAAAAATGGCATTAAAACAAGCTGAAATAGATCTCTTAAAAGAAAGGTCATTGCATCAACAAGATAAGGTAGCTGGCGTCGTTGCCCTGCAACGAAATAGGTTACAATTACAACTGGCACAGTTAACTGCGAGTCAGCAAGCGCTAATCACCAAAGCCCCTTTTTCCGGAACAATAAAAGATATAATGGTGCAAGCAGGGGAGCGTGTTGCAAAAGACCAGCCTTTGTTATGGCTTTCAAAAAGAAAGCAACCGACTGTGTTAACTTATGTTAATGAAAAATATTTAAATTATGTACAGATAGGGCAATACGCAAAAATCACTTTACCTAGCGGTGAGGTAATTAGGGCTGAAATTTCAGAGCGGACTCAGTTGGTAAGTAAAATTCCAAATAGTATTTCAGGGCCATTTGACGGACAAAAATCTGCCCTAAAAGTAACACTTAGCTTAACTGAAGAGTTACCTTTCTTGGTTGAAAATCTACCAGTAGAAGTACGCTTTTATTATTTCCCTCAATTATGGGATTAAGCTGTACCTAACTGTATTTACTGAATAAAAAATAAACTCTCTGTGTGACAAAGTATTTTTAAAAATCTACTTACTGATTTATATTTTCATGTGGTTATACTATAAAAACCAATAAAAATAATAGGTTCTAGATGTTATGGGCTACTTTAAAAATAAATATCAGCATTTTTCTCAAGTTAAAGTTTTGCACTTAATAATGAATTTCTTACGTGGATTTTTAATTATATTAGTCTTTTTAGCGATAGGAAAATTCCTGAGCAGTTATTTACCTTTTGTATTTCCTGGCAGTATCATAGGTTTATTATTACTATTTATTAGCTTGTCTATCGGGTTAATAAAAATCCATTGGCTTTTGCTGCCAGGTAATTTTATTCTTAAACATATGGCTATCTTGTTTA
>JBALXF010000034.1:0-12560 GCA_036961085.1 Psychromonas sp. | reverse complement strand
ACCTTGGTTTTTTTGGATACTGCGATCACTAAATTAAGAAAGTCCATGGAGTCTAGTTCCAGGGCTTCGCGCATATCCTGATCATCAGGCACTTCCTCTTCCTCGATTTCTGGGGCAATATTACTTAGCTCTGTAAGGATCAATTCTCTTAGTTGTTTAGTATCCATAAATCCTCCATATTTCTACAATTTTTAGCTTGGCGTTTGCCATAAAATTTCTGGATCTTGTAATAATTGATTAAGTTGATATAAAAAGCGCGCCCCAATATGGCCATCACTGACTCTGTGATCGGCGGCTAGACTGGCATCAATAACCGAACGTATATGCACTGCTCCATCAATAGCCAGTACTTCCTGATGGGGACTTCCTAGGGCAATGATTGCTACCTGTGGGGGGTAGATAACGGCAAACATCTGCTCAGCACCTCTCTCTCCAATACTGGTTACTGTGCAGCTGCCACCACTTAATTGCGAAGCAACCAAACTGCCATTACGCGCTCGAGAAACTTGCTGTTTGAGTTCCTCCATCATTAATTCTACGCTCAGGTTTTGTGCGTTATGAATCACAGGCATCACTAAACCACCACCGCGTAAGTTGATTGCGTTGCCTAGGTTAACCGTTTCACTTGGCAGGAATTTCCCATCAAGGTATTCACCATTAAGTTGTTTATTGGCTATTAGTAAGCGAGCAATGGCGCATAATAAGGGAGCTGCTAATAATAGGCGTTGCGAGACAGGAACATTATTATTATAACCCTGTAGATGATTCTGTAATGCGGTTATATCTATGCGTTGTTTTAAGTAATAATGTGGTATTTCTCGTTTTGATCGGGTCACCGTATCGCTGATTGCTTGACGCATGGTATCTTTATCAAAGCCTTTTTTTATCGGTGTTTGTTGATGCTGGGGGCTATCTAAGTCACTATTTTGTTCGATTGAGGTGTTTTTTTGAAGTGCTGTTTCAGTCATGGCTAAGGGAGTGTTAGACTGTTGATTTTGGCTTGCTTGCTCAACCATTGCTCGAGTGACGATTTTATTGTTGTTATTCGCAAATATTTTTGCGAGGGATAACTGCTGTTGGCAAGCTAGTTGGCGTGCTGCTGGCGTTGCTAGGACAAAGTTTTTGTGTACCGGTAAATGACTGTTTGCAGTTTGCTGGTTAGTTTTTTTTTCAGTATCTGTTAGTGTTTCTGTACTTGTTAATGTTTTAGTGGTAGTCGAATCAAGCACTTTTGCTGATGTTTCTAATGTATTTTCTTTGTCGGTTGTTGCAGGTTTACTATCATTAGCAGTTGCTGAACTTAGACGTGCAATAGGTTCACCTACTGCGACCTTGTCACCCTCTTTAACCAACAGCTTTAGTACCTGTGAATCTTCAAATATATCTAGCTCGATGGCACCTTTGCTTGTTTCAATGACTGCGATAACATCACCACGTTTAATATGATCACCTTCCTTAACTAACCAGTTTGTTAAGCTGCCTTTACGCATGTCGGAGCCAAAAGAAGGCATTTTTAACTCATGTTCATTGCTGCTCATTAGTTGTCTCCCATTGCGATCTGAGACTCTGCTATCATTTGCTGAGCAACCGTGATTATGTCGGCTACTTGCGGTAAGCTCGCTTGTTCAAGATGTGTGGCGTAGGGAATGGGAACTTCTGCAGAGCAAACTCGGCGAATCGGTGCATCCAAATACCATAGACCCTGTTCGGCGATTGTGGCACTTATTTCGGCAGACATACCTGCCGTTTTCCATGATTCATCAACAATCAAAGCCTTGTGAGTACGCTGTACTGAGTCTAAAATTGTTACTCTGTCTAATGGTCGTAAACAGCGAAGATCAACAACTTCTGCGTTGATACCTAAACTTAACAGTTGCTCAGCTGCATCCAGTGCTTTAAACAAGCAGCCACCCCAAGTGATAATACTTAAGTCTTTCCCGGTTTTGCGGATCACTGCCTTCTCCATGGGAGCAATGGACTGTTTCTCTGGCAAGTTAGCCTGTTGGTTATAGAGCATCACATGTTCAAAAATGATCACGGGATCGGGATCTGCTAAAGCCATCTCCAACATGTAACGGGCATCACCGATAGTGCCGGGATAAAGTACCTTAAGACCCGGTATATGAGCATATAACCCTTCAAAGCTATGTGAATGTTGAGCGGCGAGTTGTTTGCCGGCACCGCAGGCCATACGAATCACTAGTGGAACAGTAAGCTGTCCATTAGACATATGCCTTAAAGTTGCTGCATTATTGATGATTTGGTCTAAAGCAAGTAGGCTGAAATTAACCGTCATCACTTCAACAATAGGGCGCATTCCTGCCATTGCAGCACCAATACCTGCACCGACGAATCCTGATTCCGATAGTGGTGTATCGATGATTCTTTGCGCACCAAAGTCATCAATTAAACCTTTGGACACCGCATAACAGCCTCCATAGCGTCCCACATCTTCACCCATTAAAAAAACTCGGGAGTCTTTATTTAACGCTTCTACCATGGCTGCTTTAAATGCTTCTCTGAAGGTTATTTCATTCATCAGAAATCTCCTTATAAACATGTTGTAATAGATCCTCTACAGGTTCAATTTCAGCCGCTTCCGCAAAATTTACAGCGGCAGATATCTCCTCATCGACAGCCAATACCATGGCTTGAATCTCTTCCTCTTGTATTTGTTGATTGTTCTTCAGCCATTGACTCAGCTGTACGACAGGCCCTTTCTTTTTCCATTCATCTATTTCGGCAGTGTCACGATAAAGTTGGGTATCGAACATTGAATGGCCACGAAAACGATAGGTTTGGCACTCTATAAACTGTGGCCCTGCGCCGTTACGTATCGCTAAACAAGCAATTTTAGCTGAACGCTCAACATCAACCACGTTCATACCATCAATCACCTGTGAAGAGAGACCATAACTGGCTGCTTTTAAATGAATTTGTTGATTTGATTCTTCTATTTCTAAGGATGTTCCCATCGCATAACGGTTGTTTTCACAAATAAATAAGACAGGCAATTTCCATAATTTTGCGAGATTCAAGCTTTCATGAAATTCGCCTTCGGCAACGGCTCCTTCACCAAAAAAGCAACAGGTGACAGTCTGCTTTTGCTGCATCTTATCGGCTAATGCGATGCCAACGGCTAATGGTAAAGCACCGGCAACAATGGCATTACCACCATAAAAACGCTGTTTATTTGCAAATAGGTGCATCGAACCTCCGCGTCCGCCACTACAACCACTGTGTTTACCAAACATTTCTGCCATGATACTAGCCATGGGCACCCCGCGTGCCAAAGCATGACCATGCTCGCGATAGGTAGCAAGTACCGTATCTTGTTCGGTTAGCGCCTGCATGACCCCCACCGCAATCGCTTCTTCACCATTATATAGGTGCAAAAAACCACGAATTTTTTCTTCGCTATAGAGGCTGACGCAGCGTTCTTCAAAACGCCTAATACGTATCATTTGTTTGAGTAATAAATGTAGATGGCTACGATTAATATGCAATTTTTCATGGCCCATGATTTCATCTCCTAGGCTTCATCACTTTCCAAAGTGGAAATATCACCCTCTGGCAAACCTAATTCTCGTGCTTTTAATAAACGACGCATGATTTTGCCACTACGGGTTTTCGGTAAATTTTGGCGGAACACTATCTGCCTTGGGGCAACTGCCGGCCCTAAGCGATTACGTGCATGACCTAATAATTTTTTAGCTAAAGCCTGATCACCTTGGTGTCCTGGTTTTAAGGCGACAAAGGCTTTGACAACCTCTCCGGCGATGTCATCGGGTAATCCGATCACTGCCACCTCGGCAACGGCAGTGTTCTCCATCAAAACACTTTCTACTTCAAAGGGGCCGATTAAATGCCCTGAACTCTTGATCACATCATCGGCGCGACCGACAAACCAGTAATAGCCATCTTCATCACACATCGCTAAATCGCCAGTGAGATACCAATCGCCAATAAAACATTTTTGATAGCGTTGCTGTTCATTTAGGTAACCGCGGAACATAGATGGCCAACCTTTTTTCAAGGCTAACTCGCCAATTTCATTGGCTGCCGTTGCGGGTTTAATTGAGCCGTCTTTTTGCTTTTGCATGATTGCCACTTCAATACCCGGTAAGGGCTTACCCATCGAGCCTGGGCGAACTGCTGTACTGGCAAAATTCGCGATCATGATGCCGCCTGTTTCGCTTTGCCACCAGTTATCATGAAAGGGGATAGAAAATACTTTTTGTCCCCATACCACGGCTTCTGGGTTTAAGGGCTCCCCGACACTGGCGATAAAACGTAATGCGCTAAGATCATATTTTTTGGCCATATCATCACCGGCTTTCATTAACATACGGATTGCCGTAGGAGCGGTATACCAGACATTAATTTTTTGCTCGCTGAGTAGTTGATACCAATGTTCAGCATCAAACTCAGCCTCATCAATAATCATACATACACGGTTACAAAGTGGCGCAATAATGCCGTAGGAAGTGCCCGTAACCCAACCGGGATCGGCGGTGCACCAATACCGGTCGCCAGGTTTTAAATCGAGCGCATAAAAGCCAGAAATACTATGATAAAGCACCGCTTGATGGACATGCATAGCACCTTTGGGTTTACCCGTCGTACCGGAAGTGAAATGTACTAAGGCTAACTGTTCTGGAGAACATAAACGCGTAGGAAAATCAGCACTACTAGTGGATAACAAAGCATCAATGTCGTGGCAATTATCAGGAAGATCAGATGAGACATTATAGAGCAAGACTAATTTCAAACTGCTTAATTGATCTCGCCAAGGCATCACTTTTTTACGGTAAAGTGCCTCACTGGTAATTAATACTCGCGCCTGTCCGATTTCCATTCTAGAGCGAATGGGTTCCGGCCCAAATGCAGAAAATAACGGTGAAAAAACGGCGCCAAATTTAAGCGTACCTAGCAGGGCGATATATAGTTGTGGAACTCGGTTACATAGACCAAACACAGTATCACTGCTTTGTATCTCAAAGTGCTCTAGGATGTTAGCGAAACGGCTAGTCTGATCCTTTAGCTCAGCGTAACTGATATCTTGTTGCTGGCTCTGTTTGCTTAACCAACGTATCGCAATTTGCTTACCAAAACCTTCATCTACATGCCGATCCACAGCTTCATAGGTAATATTCAGCTGCTTATCACTGCCAGCGATGCGATGTTGCGCGACCTGCCAATTGAAATCTTTATAGATATTGGAATAGTCGTTTAAATTGTGTTCGTTGGCTGTTAAAGGGGATTTTTTTATCTCAAGAAAACTCATCATTGTCTCCTTAGTTATACTAATAAAAAGGTACAACCACCTATTGAATATTAGCTCTAAATTAGCAAATATGCCTTTTAATGACTGATGCAGATCAAGCTTGCAATGAAAAAATAGTGGGGAATATATGGGAGGAACGGTGATGCTGATATTATTTGTGATAGATAAAGGTGAAATAAAATCAGTGACCACTGGTTTCACTTCACCTATTGATATGTGGCTACTGGCATGTGGTTACGTTTGAATAGGGTTTACTAATAAAAAGCAGCCTTAATTGGCTGCTTTTTGCATTTTTAATCTTAATCTCGTAATCCTTGTGATTAGCCGAGGCTACCTACAAAGCCATTGATGATAATCGCGTTGGCAAGATCAATAAAGAAACCACAAACTAGAGGAACAACAATAAAGGCTCGATGAGCTGCACCATATTGTTGTGTTACAGCTGTCATATTAACGATTGCGGTGGCGGTTGAACCGAGAGTTATCCCACCAAAACCCGAACTGATTACGGCTGCTTCATAATCCTTACCCATAAAGCGATATACAACCAAAACTGTGAATGCGATTGATAATAGCGCTTGTAGAAACATCACTGAGCTCAAATATGCCATAGCGCTTTGTAACTGCCATAACTGCAAACCCATCAAGGCCATGGTTAAAAACATGCCCAAGCAGACATCAGAGATCAAACCTAACCCTTGTTGTGCATTTTCACCCATTTTTTTCTTTAGAATTAAACTATTGAAATTACCAATTAGAATCGCGGCAATTAAACAGGAAACAAACATCGGCAGTTTTAAACCTGTTTCAGCAATTAACATGTCTAGCAGGTAACCCAGTATTAAACTTAGGTTTAATAGCAACCATGCAAGCAATATACCGAAGTAATCAAGTTTAGCCTGTCCATCATGACTTAGACCGATATCTAAGTGCTGTTCATTACTTGGTGTTAGTTTATGTCTATTAATTAGGTAGTTAGCGATCGGGCCACCCATCACACAAGCAAGAATTAAACCTATGGTATTACTAGCAATACCTATTTCCGCAGCTCCCTGTATACCCATCTCCTCGTAAATTGGCGCCCATGCCATAGTGGTACCCACCCCACCAATTAATGACACCGAACCAGACATTAAACCAAGTAAAGGCTCTAAACCAAATGCTGTAGCAACACTCACGCCAATGACATTTTGTAACAGTATATAAATGATAGCTAGTAGGGTTAACACCATTAATGGTTTACCACCAGAGATTAGGCTCTTAAAGTCCGCATTAAGACCAATTCCGGCAAAAAAGTACAGCAATAAAATATCGCGGACTTCTAAATCAAAATTAATTTGAATATCTAAAAAATAATAAAAGATAGCAACAACAGCGGCACACACAAAACCACCGATGACCGGCTCTGGAATACTATATTTACGTAATACTTGTGATTTTTGTGTGGCATATTTGCCGATAAACAGTAGAACCATTGCTAATGTAAATGAGACAAAACCTTTAATTGTGATCATTTCCATGAGAGAGAGACCTCGAAATGTAGTATTTAAAAAAGGGGGATGATTTAAGTGATAGAAATCGGTGTACCTAATAAAACCTAAGCACACCTTTTATATTAGTAGGTATAGGTGAAACCCGTGGCTACAATCAGCGCATCTTTATCATAAAATGTGATATCGGAGTCTGTTTGGTTGTATCCGGCGATGACAGTGAAGTCGATTGACTCCCAGCCAAATGGTCGAGCATAACTATAGATACTAAAAATACTGGCACTCTTAGAATCTTGTTTTTGATCAAACACCGGATTATTTTCAGCGTATTGAGTGCTGCCGTAACTGATTGTGGTGATTAAGGAGTGTCGTTTTTGAAAATACAGAATGCCAATTTTACCCACATATTCATCATAACTATGCGCGGCACCATCTGCAGAACGGTTTGTATATTGAAACGCAGGTTTTAGAAAGAGACTGCGTGCGATATAAACAGTCATCTCTAACTCTGCTCGATGAAAGCTACTATCACGTTGCAATAATGATATCTGTGATTCGTCGAGATAAGCTACACTTTCTCCACTTTTTTCTTGTTCAATCTTATTAACTGCATAGGCATATTTAAATGTAAATGGACTGCCAGCAATACGCTCAAAAGCCATTCGTACACCCTGTGCATCATCATCTGTTTTGCTACGTGCTTCACCTGTTAAATAGGGATCTTCCCATGTTTCATTAAACAACGGTAAATTAGGAAAGTAGGCAAATGTGAGTTTACTGTCATCTTTAAACTGATGAATAACCCCTAATTCATATTGAAATTGTGCATTAGAAACTTGGTCTGTGCTGTTACCAATAAAGAACTGTGTTTTTAAGCTATCTAAGGTATAGCTAACACGTGCGAGGGGAACCGGGATTAATGTCTCGGTAGATTGGCCATTGTTATTTAAATCTTCGGTAATAGCATTATCATCATTGGTGCTGCTCTGTGATTGGCTTGAAACATAGCCGGCACTGAGGTTAATCTTAAAGTTCCAGCCAGCTTCTGTGGCTAGAGGTCTAGCGAAGCTTTGTCCGCTGCATAACATGCCTAATACTAATACTGTAAATGTCTTGTTCATTGCGATCATCCTTGATTCATTAATTTCAAGTGAACATATTACTTACAAGCATTTGTTATCACTCACTTAATTAAGCATAGTCCTAGTAAATTTATTTTTATTGAAAATTATTGTTTTTGTGTACAAGTAGAGTTAATCATTTTTTATTAATGGCTGCATCATTTTTTCTAGACCATTTAATTTTATTTCATACATTAGTGCAAGTTGCTGACCTAATTTCCCTTCAGGAAAACCCTTTGAATTAAACCAAACTAAATAGGGTTCAGGAAGATGGATCAGTTTACGGCCTGCATATTTACCAAAGGGCATAACTTGATTAATTGCTTCGTTAAGTGTTCTTTTTTCGTCAAACAAAACAGTGACCTTTTTATTATATAATTGAGGAGTTGCGAAAATAACATGTTCTGTGAGTAATGTAGTAGAGAAAGTATAGGGGATCAGGCAATTGTTTGGTTCAAATGGTAGGGAATAACTTAACCAGCAGGTTATTCCCTTGATTCATCTTATACAGCGGCTAATGCTTGTTCTACATCTGCAATGATATCTTCGATATTCTCGATACCGACTGATATTCGCACTAAATCTTCACTTACTCCCGCAGCTTTTAGCTCGGTTGGGTTGAGCTGTCTATGTGTAGTTGAAGCAGGGTGGCAAGCCAGTGATTTGGCATCACCAATATTCACTAAGCGTAAGATCATTTGTAATGCATCAATAAATTTGGTGCCTGACTCTAGCCCGCCTTTAATACCAAAGCTTAATATGCCAGACGCTTTACCTGAGCAGATTTTTTGGCAAACATCATAATAAGCGCTCTGTTTCAGACCGGCATAGTTCACCCAAGCTATTTTTTCGTGTGCAGCTAAGTATTCCGCTAATATTTGTGCATTTTCGCAATGACGCTCCATGCGTAAACATAGGGTTTCTAAACCTTGCATAATTTGGAAAGAGTTCATTGGTGAAATGGCAGCACCGGTATTGCGTAATGGCACCACTCTACATCGCCCGATGTAGGCCGCAGGGCCTAATGCTTCGGTATAAACCACATCATGATACGAAGGGTCTGGTTCATTTAAAACGGCAAAACGTTTTTTATTAGCTACCCAGTCGAATTTACCGGAATCCACAATAATGCCGCCAATTGAGGTGCCATGGCCGCCAATATATTTGGTTAATGAATGCACCACAATATCTGCACCAAACTCAAATGGACGACATAAGACTGGGGTTGCCACTGTGTTATCCACTATTAATGGCACACCATGCCTATGGGCAATTTCAGCAAGTTTTTGAATATCGACAATATTACCGGCAGGGTTACCAATCGACTCACAAAAAACAGCACGTGTATTGTCATCGATAGCATCTTCAAAACCTTGATAGTCATCAAAGTGCACCATGCGTGCTTCGATACCTTGTTTAGGTAGGGAGTGAGCAAATAAGTTATAAGTGCCACCATACAGCTGACTGGTGCTAACAATGTTAGTGCCAACTTCACATATACATTGAATTGCGTAGGTGATTGCAGACATACCAGATGCAACAGCAAGTGCAGCTATGCCTCCTTCCATCGCTGCCACGCGTTTTTCTAATACATCGGTAGTTGGATTCATAATACGAGTATAAATGTTTCCTGGCACTTTCAGGTCGAATAGATCGGCGCCATGTTGGGTATCATCAAAAGTGTAAGAAGTCGTTTGGTAAATAGGCACCGCAGCAGCCTTGGTGGTTGCTTCAGACTGATAGCCGTGATGTAGTGCAAGTGATTCTAATTTCATAAATACCCCAAAAATAGTAAAACAAAAATGCAAGGTTGTTTAGTTTAGGCGATTGGTAATTTAAAGATGATCATGACTTTGAACCAATAGCATCGCTAAAGCTCATTAAAGTTAGCATTGCCGTTATTAATAGAAAAGCGACTAAGTAAGGGCTGGCTCACGCTTACGCAATCTTCATCAAATAAAAATCATATCTTCTTTGGCTAGATATCTACATCAGCTCAGTTAGCGGCGATAGAATCTAAATAAACACTCTGAAAAAGTAGGGTAAGTGCAAACTTCCTCATAATATTGCTCACTAAAATGGCTCCTTAAACCGCTTAAATTTTATTTTTTGCTAAACTTTATTTAAACGAATAGAGGAGTAAGCTTATGGATCTTGCCGCTTATACATCTGCATATACTGGCTTGTGGGTGGTTTTAATTACGCTAGTGGTGCAGTCTTTTGTTGCCAATACCAGTAAAGCACGATTACCTAATCATATTCCAGGTAAGATTGATCAGCAGTTAGGTCATGAAAGTTTTGTCTATAGAGCCTATCGCACTATGGAAAACTCGCTAGAGAATATTGCAGTTTTTCTTGGTAGTGCCTTCCTCGCCATTTTAGTCGGAGCCTCACCTGTCTGGGTTGCTATATGTATCTGGCTTTATGCGATAGCGCGTATTGCACACATGATTTTATATTACTCGATTGCGACCGAAAAAAATCCAAGTCCCCGTAGTTACTTTTTTTTATTAGGTTTGTTAGCTAACTTAACCTTGCTAGTGCTGATAATTATAAAGCTAATTTAATGCCTGAAAAAAATAGTGAAATTTTTTATATAAAGCCTTGGTCTATTAGAAAGTTGCATAAATGTATTAGGGGTAAGTTAATGAGAAAATTTACGTATTTTTTAAAAACGATACTATTATTCATGTTTTTTAGCATCAATAGTGCGCAAGCTGAAGATCAAATTTATACCGGCTACTTTAATAACAAGGCTGCTGCTGGATATGATGTTGTGGCTTACTTTAGCGAGCAAAAACCAGTAAAGGGTGATTCTGATTTTAGTTATGAATATCAAGGAGCAGATTGGTATTTTAGTAATCAGGAAAACTTAGATAAATTTAAACAAAACCCAGAATATTTTGCACCTCAGTATGGTGGCTATTGTGCATGGGCAATGGCAGGCAATAAAACAGCACCAGGTAACCCACCTTTTTGGACTATTTATAACGATAAATTATATCTAAATTATGATCAGGATGTGGTTGATACATGGCGTGACAATAAAGATGAATTTATTGAGCAAGCTGATGTTCATTGGGCAAGTCTTGAGAAAGATTAACCAGCAGTATAAATTCACACTAAAGAGTATAAGGGAAGAGAATGAAACAGAATTTACTAAAAGTGATAAATACACTAATTGTATTGTGGATTTGCAAAGTGTTTTTATCGTCTCTTCCCTATAAGTTTTCATTGCATCCAGACACTCAATATATTTTTGGAAAAATAGGACAGTGGATGCAAGGGGTAATAGGTGAGCCTATAGGTACTTGGTTTATGAATTATGGCTCTTATGCCGTTGGCACGGTGGAACTGTTTACTTCATTACTTTTAATCTCGCCGCTATTATTCTGGTTATTGAAAAAAAGTCAGGTGATTAAGTATTCGCCAAACCCTAACTTAATACTCGCTCTGGGTGGTTTATTATCTGCTGGAGTGATGGCTGGGGCGGTATTTTTCCATTTATTCACTCCATTAGGTATCGAGGTTATTCATGAGGGAAGTAGTGATGGAGGAAGTTTGTTTTATGCCGCTTTTTCAATCTTGATTTTAGGACTTTTTTTGTTCATTACTAATTGGTTAACATTCAATCGCTGCGTCAAAAAAGGTGGAGAAGTACGTTGCTAATTCGACTGTTATTAATCTTCTCATATATCTATAACTGTTTTAGGTTAAAGGTTGAGCCGTGGAAGTTTTTTCAGATAAATGCGCCGTATTTTAATGAGCAAAGAAATTTATTTTCTAAACTAGATATGGACCAACGCATCCCTAGACGCTGGCGTCTAGAGCAGTTTATGGATATGGGGCAAAGAAACCCAACTAGTTACCCGGCTTTTGTTAAACCTGAGTGGGGACAAAACTCACAGGGAATTGCTCGTGCCGATAACTTAGAACAGTTGCAGCAGATTCGTCAGCAGCATAAAAAATCTAATTTAAATTATATTATTCAACATGCAGCGCCTGGCAAAAGAGAGTTTGAGGTGTTTATTATTCCGAACAAGGCTCGACTCGACCAACTTGCCGTCTTATCGATTACAGAAACTTGTAATCGAGCCAATGATCCTTTCCCTATTAACGGTGTTTATAATCAGAGCACCTATTACAAAGATCAATTAAATAACTTAAGCCTGCAGCAACAAAATAAAATTTGGTCACACTTACAGCAAATAGGCAACTTCCGTATCGCGCGTTATGGTGTGCGAGCAGATTCAATTGAAGCCTTGGTAGCTGGTGATTTTCATATCATTGAAATCAATGTTTATGTGCCAATGCCATTGATATTGTTGGTAAATGAAGTAAGTTCTAAAAAGAAAATTAAATTTGTTTTAAATGCAATGCAGCATTTAGCGGCTGTCACTAAAACAATACCTGCCTCGCAGCCGAGTAAATCTGTTTTTTTCAAAAAACTACAACGCTCGCGGATATTAAAGTCGCTTGCCAAAAATGAGATTTCTTAATGTATCAATTTAAAAAAGTTATTTACCAGTGGATAAGTAAAAAATTCATGGATGGTTGCAGTAATTACAATAGCCTGGCGGTGCGGAAAAGCTGTCGTAGCAAAGAGCAAGCTCGTGATGTATTTGCTGCTGGTAAAGTGCCACATGCTAAAGGTCTTATCTT
>JBALXF010000349.1:0-3901 GCA_036961085.1 Psychromonas sp. | reverse complement strand
CTCTTATAGCATCACGTTTAAATTTTTGTGACATCATAAATTCCTTTTTATTTAAAATGCAAAAAACTATATTGATACATCCATACATCAACACCCTAAAATAGCGGGTAAATAAGTATGGTTTACATTTTTTAATAGGTACAAATTTTGAACGATTCATTTGTATTTGATACGTTTAAATGTGAGTTAGGTGGCGAATTGACTAAATTAAAGGGGGTTGTTAGCGCTTTATGAAACGGCTATTTAAAAAGATAAGGGTAACAATAATTATTTTTTAGGCAAAAAAATACCCGCTCGAAAGCAGGTATTTTATCATCTTAATTTATAAAGCAGAATTACTCAGCTTCAACAACTTCGATGTTAACAATAGTAGATACGTCAGAGTGTACTACTACAGCAATTTCGTATGTACCAGTGTTACGTAAAGCGCCTTCAGGAAGACGAACTTCACTTTTAACTACAGCTACACCAGCAGTCGTAATTGCATCAGCAATATCACGAGTACCGATTGAACCGAATAGTTTACCAGCTTCACCAGCTTTAGATGCGATTACTACCGCTTCTAATGCAGCTAATGCGTCACCACGAGTCTGTGCAGCAGCAAGGTTAGCAATTTGCTTAGCTTCTAGATCAGCACGACGTGCTTCAAAAGCTTCTAAGTTTGCTTTGTTTGCTGGAACAGCTTTTTGTTGTGGGAAAAGAAAGTTACGTGCGTAACCAGCTTTAACATTAACTTTATCACCAAGATTACCAAGGTTAGCAACTGTATCTTGTAGAATAACTTCCATAATATATAGCTCCTATTTACTTGTGTAAATCTGTGTAAGGTAAAAGTGACAAGTAACGTGCACGTTTGATAGCGCGCGCTAGTTGGCGTTGGTATTTAGCACTTGTGCCAGTAATACGGCTAGGTACGATTTTACCACTTTCAGTGATGTAATTTTTTAACGTAACAACGTCTTTGTAATCAATTTCGCTAACACCTTCAGCAGTGAAGCGACAGAATTTACGACGGCGAAAATAACGAGCCATGGTAGTTCCTCAAATTTGTTCTATATACTGAGCATGCAAAACTAATTTACCAAGCTTATTTTTGCTTTGGTGATAAGTGATAAAACCACTTACTCTAATCTGCATACCTTTCAATAATGTATTTTTTAACTGACTGGCTAATTTTCCACTTGCTGTAACGGGCATATAGCAAAAAACGTTACGTGGTAATCCAGCCTCTTCTTGCATTGAACTGTGTTCAATTTGGAAACTGCAGTGTTCTACACCAGCAGGACTTGTTTTAAATGTAGGCTTTTCAGTTACTACACCGGCAAGTCGCAAAAAGTTATCAGTCACTAAGTAGCTTATGCTTCAGCTGTCGCTTCTGCTTCTGGACGTGGTGCACGAGGAGCACGTTCAACACGCTCTTCTCTTGCTTTAGCCACTACAGAAACTTCAGTTACAGCAGCTTTAGTACGCATGATCATGTTACGGATCACAGCATCGTTGAAACGGAAAGCAGTTTCCATATCATCGATTACGCTCTGTTCAGCTTCAATATTCATAAGAACATAGTGTGCTTTGTGCAGCTTGTTGATCGGGTAAGCCAGTTGACGACGGCCCCAATCTTCTAGACGATGGATCGTACCACCAGCTTCTGTAATAGATGCTGTGTAACGTTCGATCATACCATTAACTTGTTCACTCTGATCTGGGTGAACCATAAATACGATTTCATAATGACGCATATAAAAATCGCTCCTTACGGGTTAGTAGCTTCTTAATTTGGCTCAGCCGTACCAAGTAGAAGCAAGGAACAAAAAGGGTGGCTGATTTAAGGCGACAAATTGTACAGTTTACAGATGAATGGTGCAAGCTTAGTTTGATATCATTTGAAAACGTTCTAATTTAAATCAGTATAGCGATTGCTCATTTCAAATTAAGCCTTAAAATACAGCCCGTTATTGTACTTTTATTTTTACCTCAAATGAGTATGTGTTGATTAATTCTAAACTTATTATTTTTTCTTTTATTAATGTTGTAGCGCTTATTGTAAGTATTACATTATTTGTGGAGCGCCCTGAAAATAAAACAAGCCTATCTGAGAGTAATAACCCTTCCGATTCTGACTCATTAAATAGATTCACTCCCGTTGCCATTGAGCCATTAATTGTTGAAGTTAATGGCAATGAAGAGCAGCTCGCTGCCCAACAAGCACTACACAATGAAGGTAAGCAGCAGTTACAAGAAAAAGACAAGCAACTAAAAAAGCTAACAGAAAAGAATAACGAATTAACCTTACAGCTGAGTTTTATAACTAATGAATTACAGCAAAATAGTGATTATATTAGTGCAGTAGAGTCTGAAAATGCGGCGTTAAACCGAGAAATAAAAGAGCAACTCAATGCCTCTACCGCGTTGACATTAGCTCCTTCAGACAGTGACAAAATGCGAGATCGTATTCAAATGGAATCCGAATTCAATAATACGCGTTTACAAGGCAACTTAGTTGAACCGGAGGCTACAGCAGAAAGCGATGGCGTTATTGATACTAAAGATGCTGTTATTGACGCTAAAGCAGAAGAGAGCATCGATAAACTGAGTGGTTCAGTGGCATTTGGTTTTAAATATGAACAAGATAATGTTGTCAGTCGCGGACTTGATGGCAAACTCATTTTAGATTACGACGAAGTTGATACTTACAATATCAATAGTGATTTAAAATTTGAATTCGAATCTGAAGATAAAAAAACAACCACTGATAAATACCGCTGGCAATTGCAAGCTGGGTATAATTTAGACCCACGTAATATCGTTTTCGCTCGAACTGATTTACAACGTAGTGAATTTTCCAGTTACAACAAAGAAGATATTTATACGTTAGGTTATGGACGCCTTGTTTTTGACCAAGCAAAGCATAAATTTAATGTGGAAATTGGTCCTGGTTATCGTATGGCAGAGCCTAATGTAGGTAAAGATGCGATTTCAATAGACGAGTTTATTTTACGTACTCGATTGTTATATAGCCGAAATGTCACCGAGTCTTTGCAGATAAATATGGATACAGTGTTGGAAGCAGGGGATTCAAATAGTATCTATGGTTTTACATTGGAAGCACAAAATAGGATTTATCGAGAGTTATACCTGATATTTGAATTTGATTATAAATATACACAAAATGTACCGATTGATACTGTAAACCAAGAAGTATCGACTGGGCTTAGTTTGATGTATGCATTCTAATCTAATCTAATGATAGCGTAGGCTTGTCTCTACGCTATCACACAATCGTTTTAGCTACGTTGGCGTACAACTTCGAATAAACAAATACCCGTCGCTACCGATACGTTTAAGCTTGATACAGCACCTGCCATTGGCAGTTTGATTAGTTCATCGCAATGCTCGCGCGTTAAACGGCGCAAACCTTTACCTTCCGCGCCCATCGCCAAAGCCATGCCGCCTTCAAGTTTACAGTCGTAGATGTTTTGACTTGCTTCACCTGCCGTGCCGTAAATCCAAACACCTTTATCTTGTAATGAACGCATAGTACGGGCTAGGTTCGTTACATGTATAAGTGGAACTGATTCTGCAGCGCCACAAGCAACCTTGCGAACGACTGGCGTTAAGCTTGCTGAATTATCCTTTGGGATAATAACAGCATGAACGCCAGCAGCATCTGCACTTCGTAAACATGCACCCAAATTATGCGGGTCAGTAACACCATCTAAAATTAATAAAAATGGCGGCACATCCAGTTCATTCAAAATAGGGTCTAAATCATTATCGGTTAATACTTTGGTCGCTTTTACACGAGCGATAATGCCTTGATGCTGTTCACCCTCAGATTTTTCATCCATCGATTTACGTAACATCAATTGAACTGAAATTCCCCATTCTTGTAATTTAGCGA
>JBALXF010000348.1:0-3922 GCA_036961085.1 Psychromonas sp. | reverse complement strand
CTGATCGTCTATAAGCTTCATATTTCGAAAGCGGCCTTTAGGTCGCTTTTTTGTTTTATAAAATAATATATTTTCAATAGGTATTAATATGCAACGTAAAGTTTTAGCAAATGCTATCCGAGCATTAAGCATGGATGCAGTACAACAAGCAAATTCTGGACACCCTGGCGCACCAATGGGAATGGCAGATATTGCAGAAGTATTATGGCGTGATCACCTAAACCATAACCCAACTAACCCTAATTGGACTGATCGCGATCGTTTTGTACTTTCAAACGGTCATGGCTCTATGCTTATTTATTCGCTACTTCATTTAACTGGTTACGACCTACCTATTGGCGAATTGAAAAACTTCCGTCAACTACATTCTAAAACACCTGGTCATCCTGAATATGGTTATGCACCTGGTATTGAAACAACAACCGGTCCACTAGGACAAGGTATTGCTAATGCTGTTGGTATGGCAATTGCTGAAAAAGCAATGGCTGATCAATTCAACCGCGAAAACCACGACATCGTAGATCACTTCACTTACGCATTTATGGGTGACGGTTGTATGATGGAAGGTATCTCTCATGAAGCTTGTTCTCTAGCGGGTACGCTAGGTCTAGGTAAATTAATTACATTCTGGGATGACAACGGCATCTCAATTGATGGTGATGTTGAAGGTTGGTTTACTGACGATACTCCTGCACGTTTTGCAGCTTACGGCTGGCATGTAATCCCTGCTGTTGATGGTCATAACAGCGAAGCGATTAATGCAGCAATTGAAGCAGCTAAAGCTGAGCCTAACAAACCAACACTAATCTGTACTAAAACTATTATTGGTTTTGGCTCACCAAATAAAGGCGGTTCACATGACTGTCACGGTGCACCTCTTGGCGCTGAAGAAATTAAAGCAGCACGTGAATTCCTAGGTTGGAATCACGGTCCATTTGAAATTCCTGCAGATGTTGCAGAACAATGGGATGCTAAAGATGCAGGCGCGAGCAAAGAGTCAGCATGGGATGAGAAATTTGCAGCATATGCAGCAGCTTACCCAGAATTAGCAAGTGAATTTAAACGCCGTAGCGCGGGTCAACTTCCTGAAAACTGGGAAGCAGAAACATCTAAAATCATCGCTGATTTCCCAGCTAATATCGCTTCACGTAAAGCATCACAAAATGCATTAGAAGCATTCGGTAAATTAGTACCTGAATTTATGGGTGGTTCTGCGGATCTTGCACCTTCAAATTTAACTATGTGGTCAGGCTCTAAAGCAATTGAAGCAACTGATTTCACTGGTAACTACATCCATTATGGTGTGCGTGAATTTGCAATGACTGCAATCATCAATGGTATTACTTTACATGGTGGTTTTGTTCCTTACGGCGCAACATTCCTAATGTTTATGGAATATGCACGTAACGCAATGCGTATGGCTGCTTTGATGAAAATTCAAAATATCCAAGTTTATACTCATGACTCAATTGGTCTAGGTGAAGATGGTCCAACACATCAACCTGTAGAGCAAATTGCTTCATTACGCTTAACACCTAACATGAGCACATGGCGCCCATGTGACCAAGTTGAATCAGCTGTTGCTTGGAAACTTGCGATTGAACGTAAAGATGCACCAACTGCATTAATCTTCTCGCGTCAAAACTTGATGCAGCAAGATCGTGATTCAGCTCAATTAGCTAACATCGCAAAAGGCGGTTACGTACTTAAAGATTGTGAAGGTACACCTGAGCTAATCCTTATTGCTACTGGTTCAGAAGTAACGTTAGTTACTGAAGCTTATGCACAACTGACTGCTGAAGGCCGTAAAGTACGTGTTGTTTCTATGCCTGCTACTGATGTATTTGATAAGCAAGATGCAGCTTACCGCGAATCAGTTTTACCAGCTAACGTAACTGCACGTGTTGCTGTTGAAGCGGCTATTGCTGATTTCTGGTACAAATATGTTGGCTTAAATGGTCGTATTATTGGTATGACTACATTTGGTGAATCAGCACCTGCTGACGAACTATTTAAAATGTTTGGTTTCACTACTGAAAACGTAGTAAACACAGCTAAAGAACTACTTTCTTAATACGTTTTTAACTATTAAATAAAGGTTTCTTTAGATTAAATAAATCTGCGTCATTTTATAGAAATAATGAAATGGCGCATCTTCTCCCTCTCTTCTAAAACAGCATTTTCTCACTGTTTATATTCCTTGAATCTTATTTGTAAATCCTTATATTAATATCCAAATAGTTACTATAATCAATACATAATAAAGAATAAGACTGCCGTATTGTATTTGTGGAGGTAACTGATGTTGCAAATATTTACCTACTTTGCTGACTGGCTTGTTTATGATTTATTGGGTCTAGCACCTTCTACAAAATTGGCCGATGCACTGCACTTTTTCATTGAAGATAGCAGTAAAATATTTGCTTTGTTGTTCGTGGTTATCTATGTAATCGCCTTATTACGCGCATCCTTAAACGTTGAAGCAGTGCGTGATTACCTTGCAGGAAAAAATCGCTTTTTGGGTTATTTACTAGGCTCAATATTTGGCGCCATCACGCCATTTTGCTCCTGTTCAAGTATCCCTGTTTTTTTAGGTTTTACCTCTGCAGGTATTCCACTTGGCATCACCATGGCATTTTTAATCACTTCTCCGTTAGTCAATGAAGTTGCGGTATTACTCTTAATTAGTTTATTAGGCTGGCAATTCACACTCGTATATATTGCCGTCGGCATGTTAGTTGGCATGACGGCTGGATTGTTTTTAGATCAAATCAATGCACAGCGTTGGCTACAGTCTTTTGCTGCCAAAGCCTTGCAGCAAGGCCACCAGCAGACATTTCATGCAATCGAGAATGAATTAGATACGTCCCCTAAAATGCGTTTTAATGAACGCCATCAGTTTGCTAAACAGGAAACCATTGATATTTTCAAACGCGTTTGGAAATGGGTATTTATCGGCGTGGGATTGGGGGCTGCCTTACATGGTTTTGTGCCGGATAACTGGATCGAAAGCAACCTAGGAGATGGACAATGGTGGTCGGTACCCGCTGCAGTATTACTCGGTATTCCACTATACTCTAATGCAACAGGTGTTATCCCTGTAATGGAGAGCCTAATCCTTAAAGGCTTACCAATAGGCACTACCTTAGCATTTTGTATGAGCACAGTAGCGGCAAGTTTTCCTGAATTTATTTTACTTAAACAAGTTATGCAATGGCGACTTTTAGCAACTGTATTTATAATCTTATTAGTATCCTTCACTGTTGTAGGCTGGTTACTTAATATTTTTTCCTCTTTTTTCTTTATCAACTGACAACTTAAAGGTAATGCCATGAGAAACATAAAAGTATTAGGATCGGGTTGTGCAAAGTGCCAAGCAACGGTTGCGTTAATAGATGACGTTGCTGCACAAATGGATGTAGAAATTAAGGTCCATAAAGTGGAAAATCCAGAAGAGATCATGGCCTATGGTGTTATGTCTACTCCGGCTGTTATTGTTGCTAATAAGCTAGTACACAAAGGCAGTGTACCTAGCCGTGAACTGGTTGAGTCTTGGTTGAAAGTGTTTAATCTTTAAATATCAATCCGATACCAATACTTCGACACCTTGATTGCGTAGAAAATCTAGGTCGTCTTGTGGCGCATCCGCGGTTGTTATTAACAAAGATATCTTTTCAATCTCCCCAAAACTGGTTGGGTAAATCTGGCCAAATTTACTGGCGTCTGTAAGTACAATATTTCGTTTTTTAGCTACACTGTTAATTCGTCTTAGCATCAAAATGCACTTCTGAATGAGCATTAACATCAACGCACTGCCCGAAAAAATAGCAGCATCTACGCGCTTTCAATAGCCCTTTTCCCAATTGGTTTAAATCCTAGCTGATGCTATATAACCAGATAAATAGACAGGTACAAAGCAATC
>JBALXF010000347.1:0-3937 GCA_036961085.1 Psychromonas sp. | reverse complement strand
GCAGCACCTCTGTAAATGAACTCAAACCGAAACGTAGTTCCGCAGTTGATTGAAGTGTGCGTGGTAGTGTCTTTAAGATTTTTTTGCAAAAGAGCACCTGAGCCATCTACATAAGCATGTCTAGTTATTAATAAATCTATCCATTAAGACATTTGTAAAAGCAGAGTAAATACAAATACACTAATCGCAAAAGCAAAACCGTAACAGATCACTTGTTGCCAATCTCTACCACGATTAATGCCAATATCATGTAAACCATGAAAAATACGATGTAATGTATGCCATAACGGTAATGCAACCAGCACTAATACAATGATTGCCCCATACCAGCTGCTGGCAAAATTATAAACCTTGTCATAACTCAGATTGTCACTATTGATTATTCCGAGAGGAATTAATATGCCAGTGATTAAAATCATTATTGGCGTAATAAATGCCGTTAGCATACCGCCTGCACCAAATAATCCCCAAAAAACAGGTTCATGTGAGCGCTTATAAGTCTTCTTTGAAGTTTCTGTCATCTTAAAGCTCCTTTATATCATCACAATTACTAGGCAGAAAATACTGACTAAGGCAAAAACACCATAGTGGGCATTTACAATGACTTTATCTTCGATTCTTTTACCCTTGAACCATAAATCAGCCGCTTTCGGTGCCAGTGAAAACCAGGTAATGCTATGGTAAAGCGCCAAGGCAAAGGCTAATACGTGAATAATAATTGATATCGGATGCTGTAAGGCTCCTAACCAAGCATCAAATGCAACTTCACCTTGGCTTAAGCGGAGCACACCCCAAGCGAGCACTAGGCTATAGAAGGTGATTAAAACACTACTACCTTCTCGGATAATATATTTTGTATAAAATGTATGTTTAAGCCACCAATCATTTGAAAGCTCTCGTTTGTAGGGTTTACGTTTGCTCATGACTTCCTCCACTAATTTAATCAGGTTTAAACATACCAATCAGATAATCTTTACTGCTTTCAACTTTAAGCAATTGAATCGCAGCCGCTGGATCTACGCCTTTAGGGCAAACCACTGAACAGTAACCAACAAAAGTACATCCCCAGACGCCTTCTTCTTGATTAACTATTTTCATTCGCTGCGCTTCGCCATTATCTCGGCTATCTCGGTTATAACGAGCGAGTAAGGCAAGTGCTGCTGGGCCAGTAAATTTATCGTCTAAGGCATATTGGGGACAAGCGGCGTAACATAAACCACAATTTATACACATTGAAAATTGCTTGTACTTTTCCATTTGTAGCGGTGTTTGTTTGTTAGGGCCACTGGAAAGAGGTTTTTCTTTATCACTGATAATATAAGGTTGGATTTCTTCAAGTTTATTGATGAAATCATCCATTACCACGACAAGATCTCGCTCAATTGGAAAATTAGCTAATGGTTCTAATGTTATTTTGTTTGGGTATGCATCACGCAAAAATGATTTACAGCCTAATTTTGGTACACCATTCACCATCATTCCACAGCTACCACAAATTGCCATGCGACAGGACCAGCGGAAACTCACTGTGCTGTCGAGATGATCCTTTATATACTGCAATGCCTCTAATATTGACATATCAGGTGAGTAGGGCACTTCAAAGGTTTGAGTAAAGGGTTCATTATCCTGTTCTGGACGGTATCTGAGTATGTCTATCGCAATGGTTAAATTTTCCATTAAGCATTCTCCTGCGCTTCATCTTTTTTATTCGCTTGTTCAGACGCTGCACCATAAACACGTTCAGCAGGTTGACTCTTAGTAATAGTCACCGATGAATAGTCAATTTTGGGCGATGTGTCTGCTTGGTAATAAGCCAATGTATGTTTTAAGAAGTTTTGATCGTCACGTTTTTCATAACCATCAATTCGTTGATGAGAGCCGCGAGATTCTTTACGTGAAATTGCACTATGTGCCATCGCTTCGGCAGTATCGAGTAAATAGCCTAATTCGATAGCATATAAAAACTCTGTATTGAAGACGCTAGATTTATCAACAATTTGAATATTTTTATAACGCTGTTTCAGCTCTGCTAGTTTATCGATGGTTTGTTGCATTGATTCTTCGGTACGATAAATACCAACACCCATCTCCATGCAATCGCCCATCTCTTGACGAATATCAGCCATTTTTTCTGTGCCTTCGCTATTCAACAAGGCTAATGTACGTGCAAAAATTTGTTCTGCTTTCTTTTCTAGTGGTGCTATTTCGTGATGTTCATTAGCATGAGCATAATTTGCAGCTTGTTCGCCGGCTAGCTGTCCAAATACTGCGAGTTCAGTTAATGAGTTAGAGCCCAATCGATTGGCGCCGTGTAATCCGACTGATGCACATTCACCAATCGCATATAAACCACTTAAACTGGTTGCTGTTTTAGCGTCAGTTTCAATCCCACCCATAGTGTAATGAACGGTAGGGCGAACTGGAATTGGTTCATGGACTGGGTCAACGCCCATATATGCTTTAGCTAGTTCGCGGATAAAGGGTAGGCGCTCATTTATTTTCTCTTCACCTAAATGGCGCAGATCAAGGTGTATGTAATCACCTCTTGGCCCTTCAAATACATTGCCTTTTTGTTGTTCTTGCCAAAAACATTGACTGAGTTTGTCACGCGGTCCAAGTTCCATATATTTATTTTTAGTTTCGCCAACGGGTACTTCTGGCCCTAAACCGTAATCTTGTAGATAACGATAGCCATTTTTATTAAGTAAAATACCGCCTTCACCACGACAACCTTCCGTCATTAATATACCGCTGCCTGGTAAGCCGGTTGGGTGATATTGGACAAATTCCATATCACGCAATGCCACGCCATGGCGATAAGCCAGTGACATGCCATCTCCGGTTACAATGCCGCCATTGGTATTGTAGCTATAGACGCGTCCAGCGCCGCCGGTCGCCATAATCACTGATTTTGCTTGAATGAGTTTTGCTTCACCTTCCGCAATATCAAGAATTAACACACCTTGGATCTTGTCATCTTCGATGATTAAATCTAAGCAGAAATGCTCATCATAGCGAGTGATTTTAGGATGTTGAATCGAAGTTTGGAAAAGTGTGTGTAGGATATGGAAGCCACTTTTATCGGCAGCAAACCAAGTACGTTCTATTTTCATACCGCCAAAGGCACGAACATTAATGCTGCCGTCTTCTTTACGGCTCCAAGGGCAACCCCAATGTTCAAGTTGGGTTAATTGCTTCGCTGCATTTTCTACAAAGTACTGCACTACATCTTGCTCGCATAACCAATCACCGCCGGAAACAGTATCGTTAAAATGGTTATCAAGTGAATCATGGTCTTGAGCAACGCCGGCTGCTCCACCTTCTGCTGCAACAGTATGACTGCGCATTGGGTAAACTTTAGAAATTAATGCTATATCGAGATCTGGATGATTTTCGGCAATTTCAATTGCGGCTCTTAACCCAGAACCACCTGCACCAATAATGGCAACATCTGTTTGAATTATCTGCACATTTTACTCCCTTCATATTTTAAGTCTTTGAACTTAATGATAAGTGTACCAAGCCCTTTTTTTTAAACCATGATTTAAACAGGGTTAATGGAACAATCTATAAGACTTTTTTGAAAAAAAACTATTATTGCGAGGTAAGTCAAATAGCCTGTTATTTAAACGATTAATTAGGCGCTGAAGTAGGGTAAACTGTAAGGTTCAATATGATTATTAGCTTGTTCATTTTTGTTCGCGTAAAATTATTTCTTCGGTAGATTATACCCATGTTACCTCAAGATACTTTGTCAGGCACAAGCTAGGTAACCAGAGCAAGGCACAACATGAGACCTTTCGATATTTAACTTCTTTAATCCTCTATCGGTAGAATTAAATAAAAGACTTTAATTCTTAAATGGTTATTCCCTTTTCGATTGTTGCAACGTAGAACTGCCATGGTTTGATAAAAACCGAGCTTGAGCCCCGTGGGG
>JBALXF010000346.1:0-3945 GCA_036961085.1 Psychromonas sp. | reverse complement strand
GACTCCATCGTTGATGAATTACTTTATTGATATGATAAAGAGTACTTCTTTAGCTTTCACACTAGGCGTAGCTGAAATAATGGCAAAAGCGCAGATGGAAGCGGCATCAAGTTTTAAATTCTTCGAAAGCTTTTTAGCCGTAGCCCTTATTTATTGGGCCGTAGTTGTATTCTTCACTCGTATACAGCACCTACTAGAAATACGTCTTAATAAGGCTTACTAATGATTAAAGTTCAAAAACTTAGCAAGCAGTTTGCTGATAACCTTGTTTTAAAATCGATTGATTTCGAAGTTTCTGTTGGTGAAATTGTAGTGATTATCGGCCCATCGGGCACCGGTAAATCGACTCTGTTACGTTGTTTAAATTATTTAGAAACACCATCATCAGGTAGTATCGAAATTGGTGGTGTGAAAGTTGATTCTTCTAATGCATCGAAGAAAGCCATTACCAATTTACGTAAGCAAAGTAGTTTTGTATTTCAAAATTATTCATTATTTGCCAACAAAACGGCACTAGAGAATGTAGCTGAAAGCTTGATAACGGTTTGGAAGGAACCAAAAACAAGTGCATTCGCAGATGCTGAAAATATATTAAAACAAGTAGGGCTTGCAGATAAACTTGATCAATATCCTTCTCAGCTATCAGGCGGGCAGCAGCAACGTGTCGGTATCGCAAGAGCGATGGCAGCTAAAGGAGAAGTTATTCTGTTTGATGAACCGACTTCTGCACTTGATCCAGAATGGGTTGAGGAAGTATTGGCCGTAATGAAACAATTAGCAGCTCAAAAACAAACTATGATTGTGGTTACCCATGAGATGCAATTTGCACGAGAAGTGGCAGATAGGGTTATCTTTATGGAAGGTGGCAATATTGTAGAGCAAGGTAGTGCAAAACAGATATTTGAAAACCCACAACATCAGCGTACCCGTGAATTTGTGTCACGATCAACCAAGCAAAATATATCTGCATTTGATTCATGCATGTTATAAGCACTTAAAGTATAAAAAAAGCCGTTTATGAATTCATAAACGGCTTTTTAGTAGCACTAGATTTTATCAAAAAATATTGATTAATCTTGACGGCTAGTAACTTCTAATAAGTGGTAACCGAACTGTGTTTTAACTGGGCCTTGAACTGTGTTTACTGGAGCAGAAAAAACTACAGCGTCGAATTCTGGCACCATCATTCCTGGACCAAAAGAACCTAAGTCACCACCTTGTGCGCTTGACGGGCATGAAGAATGTTTCTTTGCTTCTTCCGCAAAATCACTGCCAGCTTCGATTTGAGATTTGATTTCATTACATGCTGCTTCAGTTTTTACTAAGATGTGACGAGCTGTTGCTGTTGCCATTAGATTTACCTTTTTATAGTTATAGTTAGTTTGATCTGAACGATAGATTAAAAATGATTATTAATCAATACATACAAGTCTTGTTAAGACTGTTTGATTAAATGTTAACTTATTAGGGTTTATTTTCTCTTTACCCACAAAAATATATTAAATTATTTTACTTATGAATCGCGAAGAAGACAATAAAGTAGATAATGAACAATAGTAACTCAGTCAAGAATGAACAGTTTACATAGTGTTTTTATGCCAATTAGCTGTTGCTAATCTATTGTTTATTAAAATACTACTTTGTATCACATAGAATCAAAAATAGGCAATACAACCAAAATGGAATATCTGTATTCTTAGTTTTTAGTACCGAAGTGATAAATTAATGTCCTGCCTTAGTAATGTGGGTAAATTTAATAACATCTAACAGAATAACTTAACAACATATAAAAGGTGAGAACAGAATGAAAAGAATAGTAATGAGTTTGATCATGATATTAACGTTTAGCAGTTCTTTTGTGGGCGCAGAGCAATATGACAAAACACAAAAAATGTTTGTGGACGCAGGCGCGCAAGAATTTTTCAATGATGCATATGGGTATGCGATGTTCCCTACTATTGCTAAGGGCGGATTTGGTATTGGTGGGTCTTACGGTGAAGGAAAAGTATATAAACAAGGAACCGTCACTGGTGATACTTCTATGGCACAAATTACGATAGGTCTCCAACTCGGTGGACAAGCATTTAGCCAAATTATTTTCTTTCAAGATAAACGTAGTTTTGACGAATTTACTTCAGGTAATTTTGAATTTGGAGCACAAGCGACAGCTGTTGCTTTGACAGCAGGTATATCAGTAGAAGCGTCTACCAAAGGCAATTCTGCAGGGGCTAGTGGTGGTCAAAATAACGCTAACGTTGTCAGTCAATATCATAAAGGCATGGCGGTATTTACCATTGCCAAGGGTGGCTTGATGTATGAAGCTTCAATTGGTGGTCAAAAATTCAGTTATGAAGTGAAATAACTTCAACAGCAGTAGTCCATAAAATAAATTTAACGTCACCTTGATGCTTTAATAATCCAAGAAGACGTTAAACTAAAATGAATAGGCAATGGCTAAAATAAGCCCATGGAAACAATAATCGATATATAGCTCTCCAATGCAATTCGATGTGCCCACCCTAATACCATAGTATTCAGACGAAACAGTACTGAAAATTAAGCCGTTACTTTGTAATCAGATTCAAGACTAAAGTCCATTAACTCAAATGAAGAAATAATTATGGTTATTCATTTTATGTTAACGATACAGATAGTTATTAGTTTCAAATTCAATAATATCTAAATTGTATAATCGTGCTGACTAATGCCGCTTTACTGAGTTGCTTGCTTGTATAGAAGAAGGTAAATACTAATTTTGTAAACTTTAGACGCTATTATAGTTTTTACTGATCAGCGCACACAAAAGACTCGCATGTTAATAAGAAGTTAAGGTACGACTTAAAGAAGTTATTTTTATGTGACACTTGCATAACGACACCTTTCGCCATATTATGTCTTCATTATAATTTCCTTTTAATAGTAGCGAGAATCAAAGTGAAACGTATTGTATTATTTTTAATAACAAATTTAGCTGTAATGCTAGTTTTAGGCATTGTATTAAGTATTGTATTTAGTGTTACAGGGATTAGCTCTCGTAGCACCGGTGGTATTTTAATTCTTGCTGCTGTTTTTGGTTTTGGTGGCTCATTAATTTCATTAGCTATGTCAAAATGGTTAGCGAAACGCAGCACCGGCGCAAAAGTCATTGAACAAGCAAGTAATGCTAAAGAGCAATGGTTGTTAGACACAGTTGCTCAACAATCACAAAAAGTGGGCATAGAAACACCAGAAGTTGCAATCTATGATGCACCAGATATTAATGCATTTGCGACAGGTATGAACAAAAATAAAGCATTAGTCGCAGTCAGTACTGGTTTATTACGAAGCATGACTGAAGGCGAAGCGGAAGCTGTATTAGCACATGAGATTAGTCATGTAGCAAGTGGTGATATGGTGACACTTGCTCTGATCCAAGGGGTTGTAAATACATTTGTTATCTTTATCGCACGTATGCTAGCAGGCGTTATCGATAATGCATTAAGTAGTAATGATGAAGAGTCCTCAGGGCATGGGTTTTCATACTTTATTATCGTATTTGTTTTAGAGATGGTATTTGGCGTATTAGCGAGCACTATCGTAATGTACTATTCAAGACAAAGAGAATTCAGTGCAGATTCTGGTGCAGCAAAGTTAGTTGGTAAAGAAAAAATGATCGCTGCTTTACAACGTTTACAAAAAGGATCTGAACCTCATTTAGATGGTAGTATGATGGCATTTGGTATTTCAGGTAAACGTAGCGGTGGTTTATTTATGTCTCACCCACCATTAGAAAAACGCATCGAAGCGTTACAAAGTATTTCTTAATATAACCTATCCCCATGATACTTCGAAATGCAAAGTCAAAGCATTTTGAAGTAACATGGGTATATATCTCAGCAATAAAAAAAAACAGCGAAACCAATAGGATTCGCTGTTTTTTTTTGTTAAATTTATACAATAAAAATG
>JBALXF010000345.1:0-3966 GCA_036961085.1 Psychromonas sp. | reverse complement strand
ATGTTTGGCGCACTTTCTGCGCCAGTGTAATTTAACCAGTCAGCTTTTAAGGGGGAGATAAAAATAATTAAAAAGAGGAGTGATTTGAAAAAAAAGGAAAATAACTGTTTCATAACTATCTATAGAGTCCTAGCGTTCATATCAAATCAGTACTAAAAACCCAATTGATATTGTTGTTTATATTACCGGTTACATTGATGTTGTGAGTAATAATTAGCGAAAAAAAATGAGCTAATTCAGAGAAGCATCTCTACAAACATTGTTTACAGAGTCTCACCCAGAATAGCTCATCAAAATAATAAATTTAACCCGCTGTATTAGTATCATTGCTCTTACTTATCGCCTGGGTATTTAATCTCTCTGCCGACATTTTCACTTACTTCTTCATAAACTGGACGTAAAACATCATCAACATCCCAAACACCATCTGCAATGAATTTACTAAAATCGAGCGAATCAACACCTACTTTTTTAGCAAAATCTACTTTATCTTGAGGGTCTGGTAATTGTAAAGGAGCAGCTGTGACAGGTGCCCAGGTACGATCGTCTACAACGGCAAGTCTGGTGCGAATTCTATCCTTAGTCACGTTCCACACCATAAAGTCTTCAGAAAGACTTAAAGGACCATCATAAGTAGCACGAATTCGCTCATACACTGAGGTAGCAGTATCGAAATCATTAAAGAAGTGATAGGCAACGGCCATACGAGGCGTAAGCGAACTCATGATCTTACCAAAAGCTTCTGGTGAAGTATGTACTTGTGTACCCACCATTAATGCAGCTTCTGGTGAGAATTTCATTTTAGTTATCAATTCAGGTACAGCAATGAAACACTCGTGAACCAGTAAATCAGCATCTTTTGAATACTCATCAAACCACTTGTTTGGGTAAGTATCACTTGAGTATACAAATTTCAGATCATTCCATTCTAAACTATAGCTTACCGAACCGTCGATTGCGTGGATAGCAGGGAATGAACGAATGACAACACCATTATCTTCATAAACTATCTGATTCACCCCTTTGTAATCAAATTCAGTCACATCCATTTTATAACCACGGAAGTCAACAAGACCGGCACGACCCGCCAAATCCCACGAGAGCATCTCTACCATGCTCTCTAATGCATATTTAGTCCCTAATTTTGGAGAAGCACCACTTGGCCCCCACACGCGAAGCGGAACATTACGCCCTAATAGCGCGCCACCAATAAATAGGTCATGTAAACCACCAAAGTGATCCGTATGTAAATGCCCTAGAAAAACTTTATCAAGGAAGTTATATGGTATTTGCAGTGAACTTATACGCTCTGCGGAACCAGAGCCGGCATCAAACAAGAACTTGTCACCATTACCCAGTTCCACAAGAAAACAAGCTGCAGCTTGTGCTGCACGGGTTGTTGGCATCCCGGTACCACATGCGATAACACGCATCTCATCTGCTTGTAAATCTTCAGTGTTTGGATAATAAGTGTCTCTTTCTCTATGCGCTACTTTTGTCGGAGAGATAACCTCGGCTTCTTCAGCTTGCGCACTGCTAATTATTTCAGTATTTGCTGTTGAAAAGTACGCTCCCAGAACCATTCCAGAAAAAAACAACCCTGTAGCCATTGTTTTTAATGTTTTTTTGTTTGTGCTCATAATCTTTCCCCTGCTTGATATGTCTTTTGGGTAAGTACAAATATTAGGCTGTGTAATGCTTTTTAGCGAAGTGTATTATTCTAATGTTTTTAAATATTGTTAATTGCTAAATCTAGTTTAATTGCCCAAAATATCCAAACATGAATACATTTATTAAAGCTAATTATGGTTTAAATGTAACCCTCTATACAAAAACCACATATTCTCAACCAACTGTCCCAAAAGGGATATCGCTTTACTGGAGGTGTGCTAATACTTATCGATTGTGTAAATAATTTTTTACTTTGCTGAATAATTACAAGTTATTAATAGGCTAGCCATGTTCAAAATAACTATACTCTTACTGCCCTTTTTGGTGCTCAGTACAACACTCCACGCAGAAATCAAGGTCACCTATTCTACATAGGAAATACCATATTTTACCGTCAACATTCCCGATACCTGGCACGTCAATGTAGGCCTTGAAAGCAATCCGTCGACCATACCCCAAGGAGAATTTCCGTCACCACGGATAATCTCCATGTTGCCAGAAGATGAGGGCAATTTATGGTTTGGGACGTGGGTTCCTGTTTACCTTCATAGCTTAGATGCAGCCCAGGATTATCTAGTAACGCTGGATAAATTTTTGGTAGAAAACCCTGTGCTGATTAAGACCAAAGATATTGAATTAAATACCATGCCATCGCGCTACTTTAGAGGCAAAGGCCAAAGAGAAAGCGGAGAAGTTGACTTCTTTGTGATGTTAGTTGAGTTACCCAAAGAAATTATCGGCATTAATAGTCGCCACTGTACAGTCAGACCACCACGCAGAGTGGTACGCTGATGATAAAAAAAGTTAAACAATAATCTCCACGCAAGTGATCGGTTACTAGCAATTACTCCCAAATAACGAAAGATACCAAGGGTCAGTGGCGAGGCATGATCTCCTAGAACAGTTTGACTGCTCTAAAAAAGATGCTCTCTACTTCCCTAAAACAAGCTTGTTAAATAAAATTTAAGAACGACATTAGAGTAAATAATCTATCTCGCTTTCTGCCCCTAAGCGCCTCAGGAAGCTATAGATATGTGACCAATGTTAGTTAAGTATTACCACCGTCTGCTATGAGCTTAAATGTGCCCCACAATTGAGTAGCGAATTTTGGTTAATATTAGCCTAAATATATTAATTATTTCACAAAAGCTCAATGTCCGCTTTAGGCTCACAGCGGACTTTAAAATTATGGGGCATGACCTTCACTTATATCTCGCTTGGGCCGTTTACGAATTACCTTTCTAACTCGCAATGGGGCACAAACCGCCTTATACCAAAGGAATTTAAAAGGTGATTAGTTTTAATGACCCACTACTTACAAATAATTGACGCGTTGAACGCTATATTGCAAATTTAGAGATTGATACTCATCGAGGAATTCCAAAACATGTGGACTGTTCATGTGTGCTTTATGGCCCTCTTTATTATCGAAGAGAATAACTTCCAAGACACTATCATCATCAATGCTTCGATAGCAGTTGTATTCGATACAGCCTAGTTCATCTCTCGTTCTACTAGCTAAAGTAAGCGTAATTGTATGAAGTTCGGCTTGTGATATGAGCGAAGATTGTATGTTCACAATCACCATAATAGGATTGCTATGTGCTTTATCATTTTGTTTATTCATGATATCCCCTAGTTAACGACTTCTCATTGAACCTGTACCAACTATAATTGATGTGATTAAACCGATATAGAAAGCTAAGACGAAAATGTCCCCGTTATTAACTAGAGGCCTCATCTGTAGTGCTCTGATCTAACTGTTGCTCTAGTATTTTCCTTATCTTTGATAGCTCTGCGTAGCCTAGATCGCCGCAAAAGCCGCTCATCTCTGTTTTTACTAGATGTAGTAGTGTTTTCACTTGCTCATCGGTCAGTTTCATTTTTTACTTCCTTCAAATACCAGTTTGTTGCTTACCACTGTAGCAAACCTAGAAATAGTTTATCTATCAGTATTAATAAAGTTATAGATGGATTTGCGAATTTTGATTTCTATGTATAACAGGCTAGCAAAATTATATCGTTACGATACGATTTATTATTTCAATAATTAGACTCAATATTAAAGGTAAACCTAGCTATCTGGCGATTGCGAGTTAGATCCGCCAAGGAGGAAAGGGGCACATTGTGACTTAGAAAATATTCATCTACTGTTATTTAAATGGGTGGGCAGATCCCCTGTAAAATCCTCTCGACAGCACACAAAAACGCAATTCTATGTGCATACAATGGGGCAATAGGTGGGACTGTGTGATAGTTCAAAATAATATTGCTGCAGCCCCTGCCATTACTGAC
>JBALXF010000344.1:0-3974 GCA_036961085.1 Psychromonas sp. | reverse complement strand
GAGATCGAAAAGAATATCGACATTATCATGCTCCATTGAGCGTGCAGATAATCTGGTAAACAGGGAAAAATAATAACCTTGGAAATTAAATAAGGTCTTGCCGTTGAAATTAACCGGAGCGGAAACGTGGCAGCCTTGTTGAAATAATTCTTGGCTGAATTGGTGCTCTTCTAATAACTGTAATTCACTCCAACGTTCGGGACGATAGAATTTCACTACATAACGAATTTTATTTTCATCGGTGAATAAAAAAACTCTATTTTCATAGGAGTTAAGTGGCATCAGACCTGTTTCAGGGTAGATCTGGATTGCAGCTAGTGCATCTAATTGCAATTCTGGCGTCAATGATTGAAAACTAAAGTTAGCGTCCATTTTATTTACCTAAATAAAGGCGCTATTGCGCCTTTATTGATTATGCTATTGTTTTATAAACCAAGAAAAAAAGATGTTTCTTGTTCGATTGTTTCAATATCACCCGAAGCACTGGTTAAGGTAATTGTGATATTTACTTTTTTCTGTTTATATTCAAATGGATCTACTGCAATTGAGATAGGTTGTGTTAATACCTCTCCTGGCTTAATCACAATCTGTTTAGGACCAATCAGAGTTGCATCTGTTAAGCCACTGAAAGTAATGTCATAAGTTTGCATCGCAACGGTTTTGTTAAGAATTTTTAAGGTATAAGTATTTTCAATTAAACCTTCGTTAGTTTCTCTGTATAAAGCAGTTCGGTCGCGTAATATATCCATTTCAGCAGTGCTTAGATTTACCAGGTTAAATATAAACATACCGATCATTATTACTAATATGCCGCCATATCCAATGATCTTAGGACGTAGTATATGTACTTTTTTGCCAGCTAATTTTTGCTCGGATGTATAAGAGATAAGATCTCTTGGATAACCCATTTTATCCATGGTTTGATTACAGGCATCAACACAAGCACCACAGTTTATACATTCATATTGCAGACCTTCTCGAATATCAATACCGGTAGGACAAACCTGAACACAAAGATCACAGTCAACACAATCACCTAAGCCCAATGCTTTATGGTCTTGTTTGCGTCGTCTAGGCCCTCTACTTTCTCCTCGATTGGTATCGTAAGCGACGATATAAGTTTCTTTATCAAACATCGCAGATTGGAAACGTGCATAAGGACACATATGTGTACAAACAATTGATCGCAACCAACCTGCATTTATATAGGTTATTGTTGCAAAGAAAAGTACACAAGCAGTAACCATAAAAGAGGCATTAAAGGTAAAGAAACCGACATATAAATCATGAACGGGCACAAAATATGAACAAAAAGCAAGACCGGTCAGCGTTGAAACAGCTATCCAGCCGGTATGTTTCGCTGTTTTTCGCCATATTTTATTAAAACTCCAAGGCATTGCATTTAAGCGTTTACGTTTATTGGCTGTACCTTCAAAGCGTTCTTCAAACCAGATGAAAATAAAGGTCCAAACCGTCTGTGGGCAAGTATATCCACACCACACCCGGCCTAAATAAGTGGTAAAGAAAAACAACGCAAACGCGGCAATTATAAATATCCAAGCAAGCAATGTGAAATCTTGTGGAAACAGAGTCATATTAAAAATACGATATTGCTGTTGGGTTAAGTCAAACAGTATTGCTTGCTCTCCGTTCCAACTCAGCATTGGTAATGCGACAAACAGAAGAATCAGTCCCCAGCCAGTGTAACGACGTAGATTTTGATAAAAACCATATACTGCTCGAACATAAATATGCCCTGCAGCTCGGGGATTTTTGCCCCCTCCTTTAGGAGAGTTACTTATCTCTTTTATTTTAATGCGTTCCGTCATAGTGTTTACCTAAAATGAATTTATATACATATTCATAAAAGTAAACATCAACAAACATATTTACTCTGATGAGCTATAAAAAAACAAAACTAATCTTATTAATATTTTGACGCTAATCTTTTAGTCTATAACTAAAGTAATCCACGTGCCTTTAATAATGCTGTCTGAAAGTCATCTTCACAATCTTTGGCAAGACCTGGTATCATTTCATCTTCAGCTAATGGGTCCATTTTTAGGTGATAAATAATAACTTCATCACTTAATTCTTCCAAAGGTTTATCGGAACCTGATTCTTCAGAAAGTTTTGCTAATACATCCATTAAGTTGAGATCTTGATTCTTTAACCAATATGGTTTTAATAGTTCTAGTACTTCTTCAATTCTGTGGCACTGCATAGGTTTCTCCTAAAGATATAAATATTTTAATTAGCTAAATTATGACGTAATTCGGTTAATACTTGTTTGCTACTCGGCTTTACTGCACGCCATATTGCAAAACTTTCTGCTGCTTGCCCTACTAACATACCAAGCCCATCAACTATTTTCCGTGCACCTTGCTGTTTTGCCCAAGCGTTAAAAGGGGTTGCTTGAGCGCTATACATCATGTCGTAAATAGCGGTTTCTGGGCGAATTAGATGGCTGCTAATTTGTGGGATCTGGCCGTGTAAACTAGCTGAAGTCGAGTTAATAATTAAATCAAATTCACCAGATAGCTGGTCCATCTCGCATGCACTTATAGAGCCTAACTTATCGAAAATTGATGCTAGAGTTTGTGCTTTGGAAAAAGTTCTATTAGTTATAACAATCTGTTTCGGTGATTCTGCGAGTAAGTTTGCACAAACCCCTCTTGCAGCTCCTCCCGAGCCAATCAAAAGAATACGCGCACCATCAAGATTTATATGATTATTTCTTAAATCTAAGACAAGACCTGCGCCATCAGTGTTGTCACCAATAATAATGCCATCATCAGTTAATTTTAAGGTGTTTACTGCACCTGCTAATTGTGCTCGCTCGGTTAACTGTTGAGCAAATAAAAAGGCTTGTTCTTTAAAAGGGGCGGTTATATTACAACCTTTTCCTTGAGAGGAAAAAAATTGTTTTAAGGTATCAGCAAAGTTATCAACGGGTGCTTCAATCGACTTATAAACCATATTTTGAGCGGTTTGAGCGGCGAATAAAGTATGGATGAAGGGAGATTTGCTTTGTTTTATTGGATTGCCAAAAACGGCATACTGATCCATGTGAACTCCAAATCGAAAAGAAAAATATTAATGCAAGGTAATTTAACACTTTATAATCAGGAGAGGAAATATTCTAACGCAATCGTTGACCTGTTATCGCATCAATAATTTGAGATGGCGAAAATAGTCCGCTAACTGGCTGATTTATAATGCAGTTTAATAAGGGATGATTTGCAAACATGGTCGCAACCTGAGTGCTATCTGTACAGGCATTTTCACCTGATAAATTAGCGCTAGTAGAAACAATTGGCTTACCAAATTCAGTGCAAATTTGTTGTATTACTGGATGCGCACTAACCCGCACGGCGATACTTTTAAAGTCTCCACTGATCAATGTTGAAAGTGATCTTTTAGCGGGAATAATCCAAGTATAAGGGCCTTGCCAGGTTTTTTTAATGTTAGCTAATTGGGTTTCATTTAATACAGAAAAATCAGCGTAGTTTGTCAATTGCTGCATATTAGCGGCAACTAAAATTAACCCTTTATGAGCTGGTCTTTGTTTTAGGCTAAGTATTTTTTTTATTGCAATGTCGCAATCAGGATCGCAACCTAAGCCAAATACTGACTCAGTTGGGTATGCAATAACGCCCTGAGAGCTTAGAGCTTGCAGGGCGTTATGTAACTCAGTTAGTTTCATCAATTGCAATGAAGCTATTAAGCGTTTGCTAGTTTTAGTTGCAAAGCAGCATCTTTTGCAAGTACCGCTCTTGCATTTTCAGCACGGTTTTCTTTAACACGTAAAGCTAAAGCATCATCGGCCACTGCAAGAATTTGAGCGGCTAAGTAAGCTGCGTTTTTAGCACCTGCACTACCAATTGCTACGGTTGCAACTGGAACACCAGCTGGCATCATAACAGTTGAAAGTAATGCGTCATGCCCTTGTAAAGGACCGCAATCAACAGGTA
>JBALXF010000343.1:0-3976 GCA_036961085.1 Psychromonas sp. | reverse complement strand
CGAGCGCCATAACGCAAGTGATTTTTTAACTAAAACACAAGATAAAGTCCTGCTCGAAACTGAATAATACCGTTTTAAACTGACAATACTCTTCCTCTAATTTATAAAACTAGTGAATCCAAATCTTACTAGTTTTATTACTTACCTGTATTGAATACTCTGAAATATTTCTATTTTGTAACCGCATTGTAAATATTGCGTCGTTATTTATTGACCTTCCCACCATGGTAAGCTTTATAGTATAGGCTTAAGTATAGGCTTAACTGTTATTAGGGGATTAAAATGATGACTAACACAAACTTTCAGGCAGATGAGCTGCAAGTGTTAAAACTGGATATCGAGGGGATGAACTGCAGCAGTTGTGTCGCTCATATTGAAACAGCACTGCTTAAAACAAAAGGTGTTACAGCATGTGTTATCAACCTAATAACGGCAACTGCACAGGTAACGGTTAACCCAGATTATAATGAAGCCGAACTATTAGCAACACTTTCTGATAGTGGCTACCCCGCTTCAATTAGCCAAGCAGAAACAGCCTTAACAACACATACGGTGCGACTTCAAGTAAGCGGCATGAATTGTGCCGGTTGCGTAAACAGTGTTGAAAAAGCCTTATTAGCGATTCCTGAAGTTATATCGGCGAGCGTAAATTTTGCAACTGAATCCGCACAAGTCGAATTAAAAGCAGCTACTAATCCCGCAATATTATTGCATGCACTAACCAAAAGCGGTTATGGCGCGAGTTTAGAGACATCAAGTAGCTCTGAGCCCCATAAAAACAACACTGAAAATGCTATCTGGCCAATTGTCATCGCAGGTAGTTTATCACTGCCCTTACTATTGCCTATGTTGCTTGCTCCCTTTGGTGTGCACTGGATGCTACCCGCCTGGATACAATTTTTATTGGCAGCCCCTGTGCAATTTTGGTTGGGTGCTCGTTTTTATCAGGGCGCACTAAAAGCACTACGTAATCGCCAAGGAAACATGGATTTATTGGTGGCAATCGGGACTACGTCAGCCTTTACACTTTCTGTTTATCAATGGCTATTTGGCGAGCCTAATAGTGCACTCTACTTTGAAGCCGCCGCCGTTATTATCACCTTAGTGATGTTTGGTAAATGGCTAGAGACTCGCGCTAAGCAAGAAACAACGGCAGCAATCAAAGCATTACAAGCATTACGCCCTTCCGTAGCACGAGTTCGTAAAGATGGTATCGATACTGACGTTCCGCTTGAACACATACAGGTTGGAGATGAAGTTGTAGTACTACCAGGTGAACAGGTTTCAGTTGATGGCTATGTGCTCGAAGGTGAAAGCCAACATGATGAATCTATGCTGACCGGTGAAAGCGCACTAATTGTCAAACAAGTAGGTAGTAAGGTGACTGGTGGTGCAATTAATCATGATGGTCCATTACTTATCAAAACTACAACCATCAGCAAGGACAGTACATTAGCACGTATTATTCACATGGTTGAAGATGCGCAATCAGGTAAAGCTGAAATTCAACGATTAGTTGATAAAGTTAGTGCCGTATTTGTTCCCCTAGTAATGTTTATTGCTTTACTCGCGCTATTAGGTGGCTGGTACTTTACCGGAGACATCAAAGTTGCAATATTGAATGCCGTAGCTGTGTTGGTTATTGCCTGCCCTTGTGCACTAGGATTAGCAACACCAGCAGCAGTAATGGCGGGTACTGGTGTTGCAGCAAAATTTGGAATATTGATTAAAGATGCACAAGCATTGGAACTTGCACACAAAATAGAAATTGTTGTATTTGATAAAACTGGAACTTTGACCGAAGGCAAACCCGCGCTTACTGAACTGCAAGCACTAAATGGAGATCAGGCTCAATTACACGCACTTGCAGCCGCTTTGCAACGAGGTAGTGAACATCCTCTTGCGCAAGCGGTTCTTAATCAAGCTGATGAAAATAATAAGATTAAAGCAGCTAATCTCAAGGCGCTTGCGGGACGAGGGATCCGCGGTGAGATTGCAGGAGAATCTTACATTTTAGGTAACCAACGCTTAATGCAAGAAAGTGGTATCGAGTTGAGCGTAATGCAACAAGCTCATGATCAAGCTTTAAGTGAAGGTCATACCGTTTCGTGGTTAGCAAACCAAGATAAACAAGAGTTAGTCGGAATGCTTGCCTTTAGTGATGCAATAAAAGAAAACTCGCAAGCGGCAATCCAACAGCTTAAAAATATGGGTATCAAAACAGTCATGCTTTCAGGTGATAATGATGCTGCGGCACAACGCGTAGCCAAAAAGCTTGGGCTTGATCAAGTGATAGCAGAAGTACTACCCGAGCAAAAAGTGCAGCATGTAGAGTCATTCAAAGCCCAAGGAAAAATCGTAGCTATGGTGGGTGATGGTGTAAATGATGCGCCAGCTCTGGCTACGGCAGATGTAGGTATGGCAATGGGAACAGGAACAGATATCGCAATGCATGTTGCAGCAGTAACCCTAATGCGCGGAGATCCTCTGTTGGTTGCACAAACGATTGAAGTCTCACGTTTAACTTATCGAAAAATTAAGCAAAATTTATTTTGGGCATTTGTATTTAATACAGTGGGTATTCCGTTAGCGGCATTTGGCATGCTTAACCCTATGATTGCAGGCGGTGCGATGGCATTTTCAAGTGTTAGTGTGGTCTCCAACGCCTTACTTTTAAGACATTGGACTCCCAACAAATAATTAAGAGGATTTAATCATGAATATAGGTCAGGCATCGAAACTCACCGGGCTCAGTAGCAAAATGATAAGGCACTATGAAAGCATTGGCCTGATCAAGCCCCAAAGCCGAACTGAGGCTGGTTATAGAAACTTTGGTGAGTATGATATTCAACAATTAAAATTCATCTTCCAAGCCCGTTCACTAGGTTTCTCATTAGAGCAGATAGCGCAATTGTTATTGCTCTGGAAACAAGAGGATAGATCTAGCATCAACGTTAGTGAACTGGTTAAGCTGCATATCAAGCAGCTTAATGAGAAAATTGAGGCTATGACACAAATGAGGCACACCTTAGAGAAATTGGTTGATTCCTGTCCTGCCAGTGATGATCCCAACTGTCCTATTTTGGCGGCGTTATCAGTCCCAGCGATAAAATAAAGGCTATAGATACTAGGATTAAAATGGTTAGAAAATTAACATCAGTTTTGCAGACTAAACGATAAATTGTTCAAGCTTGATACCAACACTACCGATACGCACCCATATTTTAAAAATTTGAAAACTGTCACCATTTTCATTGCTGACAGTTTCCAAGTTTTCAGCAAACACAATATCCTCGCTCTTAAACTCGAGCAATGCATCATTATTTAATAATGGGTTTATGCGTAAAAAAATCTTATCGGGTTCAGATGCACTTTGCTTCGGATGCCCAATATAGGGAACCGCCTCTTTTAACAAACGGTTTTTATTTGAATACTTCTCAACGCCACGCTCTCTAGCAATCACTTCAATAATATAAGACATAATAAGATTCCCCCATTTCATTGCTTATTTTTATTTTGTTTATAGTGATTATATTAGTCCGCATTAATATAAATGTAGAACCTGACTGTGTTAAATGTTGTCATCGATAACAAAGTTAATTATCTACAAGTGGTCACTTCACAATAGCATTAATTATAATCCCTTTATCAATGGCTAAATGACCTTAATATTTATTAGCTGTGCTTACCGAGAACTGAAAAAATCCAAATATGCATGACCATTTTATTCTTTACTTTAATATATTAAACGACTCTTTCCTATCCTGACTGTACGCTAAAATTCTTCTTAGTTTCAAAATCTTAAAGTTAATTTGTTTTTGTTTATCAACACTAAAAAATGTGATTGTCAATAAAGATCACAAAAAAAAATTAACAACAGAATTTGGCTACCGATTACAAACAGCTTATTAGCAACTGTCTACACTAAAAAACTAATATATACCCATGATACTTCGAAATGCAAAGCCAGCAAGAC
>JBALXF010000342.1:2197-3977 GCA_036961085.1 Psychromonas sp. | reverse complement strand
GTACAGATAGTATTAAGCATGCAAAAAACCAGCGAGAGCCTTGGTTGTTAGTGAGTAATTTACCTGAGGAAACTTGGTCAGCAGCAAGATTGGTCTCATTGTATAAACTGCGAATGCAAATTGAAGAGTCCTTCCGTGATACTAAAAGCGAGCGATATGGGCAGTCCCTCAGCTTTACGGGAAGTCGCTGTATTAAACGCTTAGAGATCTTATTATTGATAGGTATGTTGTCACAAGTTGCCTATTTATTGATTGGGAAAGCAGCTTACATAAAAGGTTATTATAAACAGTTTCAAGCCAATACTGTGCGTAATCGCAGAGTGCTTTCATATTTTTATTTGGGTGTTGAAATTGCAAGGCATAGTTTTTTTAGCTTTACGTTCAAAGATATATGCATTGCGCTCTCAGGGTTGAAAGCACAAGCTGAAGCTGAGTTCAGATGAAGAATAATTGTGGGGATCCATCAGGACCTGACCCTTTCGGTGCAGTCCCACTAGCTACTTTGTATACTAGACTATTGTTTAAACGTAATGCATACAATAAAAGGAAGTGAAGATGAAGACAGAAGAACTCAAAGGTATTTCGTGTGTTCTGGTAATGGTTACATGGTTGTTGGCTGGTTGTACGACTACGCATACCACCGACACTAAAGAGAATTTCGCACCTTCGGGCTACGTAATCAACCAGCTCGTGGTCGTGTCCTTCACGGGCGATGATTCCGTTCGTCAGAAGTTTGAAGAAGGATACTCCGAACGTATGACAGAGCTAGGTATCAGTACTGCTCCTAGCTACTTAGCGATGCCTCAGATCGAGTCCCTTAGTGACAATGATCAACTCCAAGCAGCAAAAGCGAAGACGTCTGCTGATACGTCAGTGTTGGTCGAGGTTATCGAGGAGAGCGAGAAAGCAAGAGCGACGTCGAATGTGATGTTTGGGGTATGGATTGCCGGGCTACTCAGCGGGGACGACACACTCAGAAGCGCTGGGGCGTGGGGTGGTCTCGCGGCAACAGGTGCGGCTGGGAATTACAAGATGCGAGTAACACTGTGGAATATGGATGATGACTCTCTGTTGTGGAGGATGGACACGGACAGCTACGTGTTTGACCTTGCCAGCACCAACAAGTCTGCCGCGAAACTCGCTGACCTGATTCACCGTGAGCTTAAAAACGATGGCCTCATCCAATAGAATTTGGTCAATACTAGACCTAAGGGGCAATATCAGCAATGGGTGCCCCAGAGATTCACAAGTCTGTCCTCGGCAACCATGCTTTAACTCCTTGCTTATACAGGAATTTTTTGTTACTAGCGTTTATAAAAAATTTAACTTGTTTTACTGCCGATTGAATTAGCTGTTCTTAATATTCAATAGACAAAACTTCTATTGCGCAAAACCGCTACCTGTTTATATTCAGATTTGTGTGTGATGTCGATAACTAAGTGAAGTTTGATGTATTGCAACTGATATAAATCTGATGTTATCAACTAGTTCTTCAACTTAGCTTGTCTCCACCCAACGCAGTTAAAAATATTGAAAACGCAACAGAATATCCCTTCCCCCATAAATTCAAACTCAGTAATAAGTAATAAGTAATAAGTAATCCCACTAGATGAAAAATCGAGTGTTGCATCCTCTGACTTGTAGTACGATAACCAATTGATTTTATTTTGTTATTATGAAGACCAAGGTCCTTGATAGTTTTTATTCAGAGCCTTTTATACTGAAGCGAATATTACAAGGATTGTTGTATGCAAAAGATAGGCTGGATGGGTGAATTTAT
>JBALXF010000342.1:0-2187 GCA_036961085.1 Psychromonas sp. | reverse complement strand
CCCTGATATGGAAACGGCTTTTCGCAAAAATGATTGGGCAAACCTTCGTAAACGAACTATTTTTAACAGCTTTGTTGGTGGCCTAGCTTATTTTTTAGCTATCATTGGCGATTATATGATTATTGGCTCAGAGCCGATGTTTAATGAGATAGCAGTGGTTAGGTTGTCGGTGTTATTAGTTGGCTTAGCGGTATGCGCGTGCAGCATCAAATTTAGCGGCTACACTACGCGATTAAATAAAATTGTCTGTGGATTCCTACTGTTACTTCTCTTGGGTGAATCAGCCGAACTGGTTATTAAAGCAGGGTTAATAGAATATGTTGGTATTCCTGGCATATCAGTTATTGTGCTGCTGTTCTACCTTAGCTTTCCGCCACACTTTATAGGGATTTTAGCGGTTTGCTTAACGGGTTGTGGAGCATTCATCATTACCAGTGCCTTGTTAGGTTATGCATCGATATATTACATCTACACGTCCCTTGTTTTCTTCCTTGTTATAAATGCTTTTGGCGCATATGTGTACCTTCAGTTTTCAGCTATTCGTCGACGAGAATTTTGTGCAATTGAAGAATTAAAAAGAAATGCAGAAATTGATAATTTGACTCAGGTGTATAATCGTAGAAAGGCACTAGAACTTAGCGATAGCGATATTGGGGATGCAAATAATCAGGGGCTCAAATATTCTACGGTTATGATTGATGTAGACAATTTCAAAAATGTAAATGATAACTATGGCCATGCTGTTGGTGATCAGGTATTGATTGAGGTTGCAAACAGGTGCCGTGAAGTCCTACGAAAAAATGATATATTAGGAAGGTTTGGTGGAGAAGAATTTATCGTTTTTTTACCACATACTGAAATGAATACCGCATTAATTATTGCGGACCGCCTACGAGCAGAAGTTTCAGACACTGCTTTTAAAACCAATAAATGTTCTTTGCATATTACTATCAGTTTGGGCGTATCGACTTTAACAGACGCAAAAGAAACGCCTGAAAAACTCTTAGAAATGGCAGATGAAGCTTTATATACAGCCAAGAAAACAGGAAAGAATAAAGTCTGTAACTGCTTCGAAGAGAAACTCGGTAATGCACAATTAGCTTACCAAGCGCTGTAGGAAATTAGACCGCAGATTTTAGAAGCCGTAATAGATTAGCTTCTATCACAGCTTTTTCATAAATACCTTCTATCTATTTGGTCACTAATAAAACCTCACTGATTATTAAATTTAACATTCAGTGAATAAACGATTAATAATCGAATTTATGCTTACTATATAAAGATTGTGCAGCAAGCCATACATTGCCGACTTTACCATCAGCAACAGGCTTATCATCTATGTTAAGCACGGGTGCAACCTCTTTACTTGAACTAGTTATCCATACTTCATCTGCATCATGCAGCTCACTAAGATGAACAATACGCTCTTCAATTGGGATGCTACCATCGCGACGCAATATATCTAACAGCATAAAGCGAGTTATGCCGGGTAATATTTGATTATCTAAATTAGGGGTCGCGACAACACCATTTTTAATCACAAAGACATTACAAGCTGCAGCCTCTGTTATTTGCAGATCCTGGTTGAACAAGATTGTCTCATTATGACCTTTGGCATGCCCATGCTGATAATGCATCACGTTTCCAAGCAAGGCCGTTGATTTAATATTACAACGCCTCCAGCGTAAGTCTTCAGTTGTAGAAACGCTGTAACTTGTTACCGCTGATTTATCCGCGATTGGGGCATCAGCAATAGGGAATGCAAAAGCATAAATTGTAGGCTCAATACCTTGTGAGTATGCATGAGAGCGTTTATCTTCTGCTCCGCGACTAACATGAAAATAGATACCTAAACTTTCACCTTCATTGCGTTTAATAAGCTGCATCGCTATTTCATACCAGTGTTCATAACTAACTTGTAATTGTATCTCTATGGCATCAAGACCATCTTGCATGCGTTGTAAGTGAGGTTTGAACCCGACCAACTTACCTTCATAAGAAGGTACTACTTCATAGATACCATCGCCAAATAAAAAGCCACGATCCATAGGAGATATCTTAGCCTCATTCATAGGCATATAATCACCATTTAAATACACAATACTCATAATAGATACTCACGTTTGAATTAATGTTAAAGAAGAATATACCCATGTTACCTCAAGATGCTTTGTCAGGCACAAGCTC
>JBALXF010000341.1:0-3997 GCA_036961085.1 Psychromonas sp. | reverse complement strand
CAATGCCGTATTGCTTAAACATGCTCTCTTGGCGATGAAGCGGTAAACCATATTGATATTTACTGGTGATGAGTTGGCTAAGTAAGCTCGCGGTGGCAATGCCTTTGTTAATGGGCATGGCGGGCATAGGCTGTTGCTTTATCGTTGACCCAGTGCCTGATTTTTCACACTCACGACAGGCGTATTTAGGGCGAATATGTTCAATCACTTTGACGTGTGCTGGAATGAACTCAAGCTTTTCAGCAGTATCTTCACCGATTTTATGTAACTCACCACCGCAACATGCACAGCTTTTATCTGCTATGTCGTGGATAACTTGTTCACGGGGTAAGTCTTTTGGCAGTGGCTTGCGTTTAGGCTTGTTGCGGGTGTAGCTAATTCCTTGCTGCTCAGGCTCAGCTTTCTCAGCAATCTCTTCAACTTCATTAAATAATTCACCTTGCCCTACAAAGCCTTCAGCACTTTTGCCGAATTGCTTTTGTTGGGCTAAACGGAATTGCTCATATAAATAGGCGATTTTAGCATCTTTCTGTATAGATACTTCGCGCTCATATTTAAGCTGTTTTTCAAGCTCAGCAATGCGTTGTTGTAAGGTAAATACATCGTTCATGCCGTTTATTTTACGGCTTTTATGCACAATGAATAGGGTTAATAACTTAAACCTTGATGATCATCAATTGATCTAAGTAATTAAGTCACTGTGTGCTGACTGACGTTGATTTCTTCATGGCCAATAACGTCATACCCTGATAATAGCCAATGTAATTGTTGCTCATTCAGTGTCATGGTGTCACGTTTAAGCTTAGGCCATTTAAACCTGTGCTTATGTCGAGTAGCCAGACCCGATTACTCGAGCCCAGCCCTCTAAGAACGGTACGTGCGAGTTTCCCCGCATACCGCTCAAGTCGTTATAACGCCATGTAGGATGGCGCAGCAGTATTTTGACCCCTATGAATGCTGTTATGGCAATAAGGATGAACAACCACGGTATTACTCGCTTTATTATCACCACCTAAATATAAAGGTACTAGGCGGTGAATATTCCAACCAGTTTTAGCCGTTATTTTTTCTTTGCAATACAAACACTCACCATTTTGACGTGATAATAATCTATGCAGACGTTCTTTGTTGCGAGAATTTACTAACACATCAAGCCGAGATTCAAAGTAAGTTTCATGTGTCGGATCGTAAGGGTTTGCATCGGAATTGATCTTTGGATGTCGCACAATCGGCATTGCTGCTAACCGAAATAAGCCTATTTGTTTATCACCGGTGCAGAATATCCAATTACGCGCCCCAACAGAGTGGAAGTATCTAGCCCTAATCCAGTATTTTCCTTTTCTAGGATGTCTACGACATGCCCATTTCCAGAGTAGCAACCATATATCAGAGTCAATCTTGCAAAATACTTCCTTTGCGACACTGTGTCGGTGATAATTGCACCAACCTCTTAATATTGGATTAAGCTGAAAGATTAGCCTGTCTTGTCGACTAGAGCGATATTTGGTGATCGTAAGTCTCAACTTATTCATCAGATGTAGAACGCTTTTGCTACTGGGTTTGACCAATAATTTGCCATTATACTTTCTGAGATTTTGACCAAGAAAATCAAAACCCTCTGATATATGCCTAACGTGCGTTTTTTCTGGCGATAATGCCAAACCACGTTGGGACATAAATTCATTAATACAAGGCAATATTGTATCTACCAAAAACGCTTGAGAATGAGCCGTTACAACAAAATCATCGGCATATCTGATTACAGAGACTCTCTTAACATTAGAACGAATTTCACGGTGCTTACCTCTTTTAACACCAGAAGCTTCTTCAATTGTTCCTTGCAGTTGATTCAATACCATATTCATTAACGTCGGCGAGATTATTCCTCCTTGCGGTGTTCCTGCAAGTGTTGGATATACCTTACCAGACTCCATAAAGCCAGCATTCAGCCACTGTGAAAGGATTGGTTTGTCGATGTTTAAGTGCTTTAGCATCCACTCATGGCTGATATTATCGAAGCAACCTTTAATGTCCGCATCAAGCACCCATTCTCCCGCACGTTTGCGACACAATACTTTGAAGCATTGTTCGATCGCATCAGCACAAGACCTTTGTTTTCGAAAACCAAAAGAATTGCCGTCACTGTTTGTCTCCACTTCTGGCTCAACGGCTAGCAAATATAGTGCTTGCATCCCACGATCCAGCATTGTGGGGATTCCGAGAGGTCTTTTCTGCCCATTCGACTTTGGAATAAAGACTCGCCTTAATGGACTTGCCTTGTATCCAGAGCGTTTGAGCGATGAGATTGCTCGCCATTTTTTAGTAGCACTTTGCCATGTTTCGCCATCAACACCAGACGTTTTACGCCCTTTGTTCTCCGTTACTTGTTTAACCGCAAGGGCTTTCGCATAAAAGGAATGAGTCAATAACCATTGCAGGCTTTTAACTTTCCCTTTTCTCCCTTGCTTTACTGCTTTCACAATACGCGCTTGCAATGATCCTACGTAGCGCTTTGCAGCCTTCCAATCGATGTTAGACCAGCATTGCGCTTCGTTTATAGGTGCACATTGTTCATAAGAGCAATTCATTTGCATTCCTAAGCTAAAATCTTATTACAAATTTCTTGTGATTAACCACTCGATGGAAGTGGGCTATGCTTTCGCATGATGCCACGTTCAATACATCTATCTTTGCCATTACAGCAAGGCATTCGCTTTCTCCATCGTCCTTTACCCGCATGCCCGTCATTCATTCTTACGAAGAAACTACCTCAACGAGGGAGCATACGGGCTTACCAAGTTCCGCTTTATTCACATAATGGGTTAGTGTCAGTCAATCCGCCGGGGGCACATTAAATTGCGTAACATGAGACTAGAGCATGTTAACTTGTCCACCACACCTTTTGGTTCAAGCTTGTCAGCATCTTTAGCTTGTTTACAATGACGACAGTTACAACTGTTCAGTTAATTACACATACCATTAATTCCTAGGGCCCAACCGCATGATGCTTGCAGTTTGTTCAACATCACTATTGAACTTAAGGCTACATTGTCTTTCGAGCTTCACACCCCACCATTGCTAGTGACGCATATCGAAATAGGAAACCTTCGGCAATACGAAGGGTTGAATCAAAGTTCAACAGTAAACAAAGCGACTTCTTGTCGCACCAAGTCGCTTGTACCACAATGCAAAGCCTGTCTTATCCCAATAGAGAAGCTTTAACTTGTCGCGCTTTTTATTACAAAACACAAACAGCGCGCCCGATAGCACGGGTAATTCAAGCTCACATTCCACCAACGCCGCAAGGCCATTGATGGATTTACGAAAGTCCACATGCTCAGCACATAAGTACACCTCGGGCGGATTAACAAACATATTCATGCTGATAGACCTTTAATAATTGAGACGATAGCATCACAGTTAAGTGTTGTGGGTAATGTCAGTTGGCCAGTGCGCGGATTAAAGTTAATCGTTGGTTGCTCAGTGATACTGACGTGTGTGCGTTGGGTTTGTTGCTCAACTCGGACAAATTGAGGTGATGCACCTGAAGATTTCACCTGTTGCATGCTTTTATATTTATAAAACGAGCTGATAGATACTTGATGGTGTTTGCAAAACGCTTCATTCGTTCCAGTAAATGATGAGCGAAGCGCTAGGATTTCTAGCCAACGTTTAGGGATGGGTGAATTCATAATGACCTCCAATAAAAAGTTGAAGGTATTTTCAAATACAAAAAATGGTGTTGCTAGGTGTGGTTGGCCGGACGCTTACATCGAAACAGCCAAAGCCAACGGCTTAGCGCCATACGATTACATCACCGCGTGTTTAGATGAGCTGTGCCAATCAACACCTGATATCGATAGTCTATTACCGTGGAATTTTAAAGGCTAGGCGGTGATCACCGGACGGATACCCACTGAGTTCGGCATGGGCTCTTGGCTATTTATTAAATCCCAGACAGCAAAAAACCCGTCACATCGCTGTAACGGGTTTCTAT
>JBALXF010000340.1:2665-4004 GCA_036961085.1 Psychromonas sp. | reverse complement strand
ATGCCGCAAAAATAACCACAATCGGAGAGCGCGCAGAAGATCTTTTCATTATATCAACGGAAGAGGGTAACGCCTTAACTGAGCAACAAGAGGAAAACTTAAAAGCGCAATTAATTGCTGAATTAAGTCCCAAAAATAATATTTAATATATTAGGGCGGATCAAACCGCCCTTTTTCAACTTCTAATTATTCTTCAAAAACAACAAAATCATGGCTTAACACGGTTAAAGATACCTTGTCTGCAACCTTAATTTGCATACAACTTCCAAGGTGATTACTCTGCTTAATAATATAATCTTTATTTAAATAAGTTACCGTGATCTGTTGATATGAGCCTAAGAAACTAACGGTTTTCACCACCCCAACACCATCATGATCAATTTCAATACCTATTTGCTCTGGTCTTAATAACAGTAATAATTGTTTATCAGAACTTGATTTAATAATCGCATTACTGGTTAAGGTGCCAAGATCTGATTGATAAGAGTATTTATCTTTAATCTGTACCGGCAAATAATTGCTTTGCCCCATAAAATTAGCCACATAAGCGGATTTTGGATGACTATACAAAGCTTGTGCGGTATCGATTTGTACAATGCGCCCTTCCTGCATTAAGGCAATTCTATCTGCAAACGCAAAACCTTCCTCTTTAGAGTGGGTAACAAATAATGCACTCATAGAATGCGCTTTTAACAAACTGCGAATTTCATGAATTAATTGAAAACGTACATGATGATCTAGATTAGAAAAGGGTTCGTCTAATAACATCAAATTAGGCTGATAAGCTAATGCACGTGCAATCGCAATACGCTGTTGCTGGCCACCTGATAATTGATGTGGGAAACGCTCTGCAAAGTCTTTCAGCTGCACTAGGGTTAATACTTCATCTACACGTTTTTTTATTTCAGTTTTACTCAATTTATGTAAAGAGAAAGCAACATTCTGAAATACATTTAGATGTGGAAACAATGCATAGTCTTGGAAGATCAAACCTACTTTTCGCTGCTCAGGAACAACATTAGTGTTTGCATCATTAACTATCTTACCATTAATTTTTATGCTGCCAGATAGTTGCACTTGCAATCCTGCAACGGCTCTCAAAAGTGTTGTTTTACCACAGCCACTCTCACCTAATAAACACACTATCTCATTGTTCTCTAAAGTTAAATCAAGTGATTCAAGCACCTGGTTGTCTTGATAAAAACAATTCAGCTTATTCACAACTAATGCGCACATTAAGAAGCTTTCTCCAATAAACGGTTAACAATAATAAAAGGAATTAGACCCATAAATACAATTAATAATGCAGGTAATGCAGCATATTCTATCATTTCATCGG
>JBALXF010000340.1:0-2655 GCA_036961085.1 Psychromonas sp. | reverse complement strand
AATTAAAGGGACGTAATAGTAGCGCTGTTGGCAACTCTTTCATTGCTTCTATAAACACTAAAATGAATGCTGTTAACATGCCTTTGCGAATTAATGGCAAATTAACTCGGCGTATGGTCTGTGCAGCACTTTGCCCTAAAGAACGAGAGGCGAGATCTAGCGAAGGTGATACCTGAGCTAAGCTACTATCAATACTGCCCACCGCAATCGCACTAAAACGCACTAAGTAGCCAACAACCAAAATAAATAATGTACCTGAAAACAACAAACCAACACGTGAAAAACCATACTCTACCAATAAACGATTAAAACTTAAATCAAGGCTAGTAAGTGGAATTAACACTCCAATGGCAACAACGGTGCCGGGAACTGCATATCCTAAGGAGGATAAACGTATACAGGACTTAGCAATAAAACCCGGTGACAGACGTTGATAAAAATTAACAATTAAAGCAATTAACAAAGCTAAGAAAGCAACTATTATAGCTAGCCAGAAGCTGTTTAGAGTATATTTCCATAATGATGAATTAAGCGATTGTTCAAAATAGTTGAATGCATAATGGATTAATGTCATTAACGGCAGTATAAATGCACAAAATAATAATCCCCATGAAAAAATTATAACCCCCCACTTCTGCCAACTTACCAATACAAAACGAAGCTCGGTATGTGTTGCGCCATTACGTTGGTAAATTTTTTGTTTACGGCGACTATAGCTCTCAAGGCTGATGAATATCACTAATGCCAATAACATCAAGGATGAAATTTTTGCTGCAGTGGTTAAACTGCCTAATTCGAGCCAAGTGTTATAGACCGCCGTGGTTAGCGTGCTCACTGCAAAGTAATTCACAGTAGCAAAATCGCCTAGTGTCTCCATCGCGATTAACGATAGACCAACCGCAATGGCCGATCGTGAAAGCGGCAGTGAAACTTTAAAGAATGCCCTCCATGGTGATAGCCCTAAACTTCGTGCAGCCTGAAATAAGCCACCAGATTGTCCTAAAAAAGCACCACGTAGCAATAAGTATAGATAGGGGTATAGACTCAAGCTGAGGACTAGTATCGCCCCCCAAATGGTACGTATATCAGGGAAATAATAATCAGAAACACTTTTCCAATCCATAAACATACGTAAAAACTGTTGCACTGGACCTGAGAAATCAAGCAAATCGGTATATACGATCGCGATAATATAAGGGGGAATTGCCAAAGGTAGCATTAATGCCCATTGCAGAGTTGTTCGGCTAGGGAACTCACAGCACGCAACAAACCAAGCAACAGGTAGAGCAAGGATAAAACTTAACACCACCACACCTAAAATTAATATTAAGGTATTTATGCTGTAATCAAGTAATACGGTATCAATTAGGTGTTGAAAACTACCACTATCATCAATGCGAAAAGCACTCAAAACGAGTGCTAATATTGGTGTCATTAATAAACAAGTTACTACCCAAGGTAGTAACTTGTAGAAATTAAACTTAGAGATCAAATTTCACTTCATCCAGTAATTTAACAGCCGCTTCATGTTGCTTAGCTATTTCAGAAAGGGGTAACGTATCAGCTTTAAAAGCGCCCCATGATGCAACCAATTTAGATGGTTGTACACTATCATTTACAGGATATTCGTAATTAACTTCTGCGTACATCTGTTGTGCAACATCATCTGACAAAAATTCCATCAATTTAACTGCATTTTCTTTATTCGGTGCATATTTAGCAAGCACTACACCACTTACATTAACATGTGAGCCGGTAGTTTGTTGGTTAGGGAAGTTAATATCAACTGCTTCTGCCCAGCTTACTTGCTTCGGATCAGCAAGCATATTACCAAGGTAATAGTTGTTACCTAATGCGTAATCACATAAACCATCTTTAACAGCTTTAACTTGTGCACGGTCATTACCCTGTGGTTTACGAGCAAGATTAGCTTTTAAAGCTTCTAACCATAGTTTTGCATCTGCTTCACCTTCATGGGCTATTACAGAAGCAACTAATGAGACATTGTAAGGATGCTTACCAGAACGAGTACAAATCTTACCTTTAAACTCAGGAGAAGCGAGATCTTGATATGTAATATTTGGTGTCGGACCAACACGCTCAGCTGAAGAGTAAATATTACGAACGCGAGTCGTTAATGCAAACCAATGCTGGTTTGGATCTCGGTACTGGCTTGGAATATTTTCATTTAAGACTTTGCTATCAACAGGCTGAGTTAGAGAGTCATTAGTTAACTTCATTAAACGGCTAATATCAGTAGTTAAGACTAAATCAGCAGGTGATAACTCGCCTTCACGTTTAACACGTTCAATCAGGCCATCTTTTGCAAATAATATATTAACTTTAATACCAGTTTGTTCAGTGAACTTAGCCATGATTGGTTCAATCAGAAATGGTTGGCGAAATGAATAAACATTTACTTCATCAGCAAATGCAGCAAAGCTACTAATGCTTAGTGTTGACAAGATAGCGGCTGAGGTTAGCAATTTTTTTACAAACATATTCATTTCCATATAAGAATTATTATCAATTGCAATGAATACTAATGATAATCACTACCATTTGCAATCAATTTTTAAGCAATTACAACACTTAGTTGATTTAGAACAAACTTATATGGGATTCAGAAAAATAGCCGCTAAAAATAAACACGTA
>JBALXF010000033.1:0-12634 GCA_036961085.1 Psychromonas sp. | reverse complement strand
GAAGTTTGATTAATACAGGGTAATAAGTACAGATAACTAGGCAATATTTACAAGCATAGAAAATACTAAAAAGCAGACAAAGACCTTAAAGTTAATAATGTTATAGAGGCTATTATGGCGTTATTTTTAAGAATCTATTTTATGGCGGTAGAACAATTTTACTTAAATATCAAAAAAACTTAATAGTAAGTCGATTTTTGAGTACTTTTGTTGATGCAATTATTTATTCATTAAAGTACAGTTGATGCTCAATTATGGAACAAAGTTTGCTCTCATCCGATACAGGTGGGAAGTGACGCAATTTACCAATTGTATTTTAAGGAGAAATTATGGAGATGTTATCTGGCGCCGAGATGGTTGTCCGCTCACTACAAGACGAAGGTATTGAACACATATTTGGGTATCCAGGTGGTTCAGTATTAGATATTTATGATGCGATTTTTCAATCGGATAAAATCGAACACTATTTAGTACGTCACGAGCAAGCTGCTGTACATATGGCCGATGCTTATTCTCGCTCAACGGGTAAAGTCGGTGTCGTATTAGTGACCGCAGGTCCAGGAGCAACAAACTGTATTACAGGTATTGCAACTGCATACATGGATTCAATCCCGTTAGTTGTGTTATCTGGTCAGGTTCCAACAAATTGGATTGGCGACGATGCCTTCCAAGAAACCGATATGATCGGTGTATCTCGTCCCGTGGTTAAACACAGTTTTCTATGCCGAACCGCGCAAGAAATCCCAATGGCAATCAAGAAAGCTTTTTACATTGCATCAACAGGTCGACCAGGTCCAGTGGTAATAGATCTTCCAAAAGATGTACAAAACCCATTGAATAAATTCCCTTATGAATACCCTAAAAGTGTTAGTTTGCGTTCATACCAACCAACACTAAGTGGTCATAAAGGGCAAATAAAACGAGCATTAGCAGCACTGTTAAGTGCTAGAAAACCGGTTCTTTATGTCGGAGGCGGCTCGATTATTGCCAATGCTTCAAAACAAGTATTAGAGTTGGCGGAAAAATTAAACCTTCCAGTAACCAATACGTTAATGGGTCTTGGTGCATTCCCTGGCGAGCACAAACAATTTATCGGTATGTTAGGCATGCACGGTACTTACGAAGCCAATAACACTATGCATAACGCTGATTTAATTTTTGCCGTTGGCGCTCGCTTTGATGACCGTGTCACCAACAATGTTGACAAGTTCTGCCCGAACGCAAAAATTATGCAGATAGATATCGACCCGACTTCTATTTCTAAAAATATTCATGCAGATCTACCTATTGTGGGCTCGATTGAAGTTGTACTGCAACAGATGTTAGACCTATTAAATGAAACTAAAGCAAGCAACGATAGTGAAAGCATTAATGCTTGGTGGAATCAAATTAATGAATGGCGTGCAAAAGATTGCCTTGCTTACAAGACATCAGATACACATATCAAACCGCAACAAGTTATTCAGTGTCTATATAAAGTAACTAAGGGTGATGCAATTGTGACATCAGATGTTGGTCAACATCAGATGGTTACTGCTCAATACTACCCATTTAAAGAGCCTCGCCAATGGATTAACTCAGGTGGAGCTGGCACCATGGGCTTTGGTTTACCTGCGGCAATGGGCTGTAAAATAGCATTTCCAGATCGCCCTGTTGTTTGCGTAACGGGAGATGGTTCTATTCAAATGAATATCCAAGAACTTTCTACCTGTATGCAATACAATATCCCCGTAGTTATCTTGCTATTAAATAACCGATCTTTAGGTATGGTTAAGCAATGGCAAAAAATGTTCTATGGTGGTCGTCAATCTCATTCGTATATGGATAGTGTGCCTGATTTTGTTAAATTATCAGAAGCGTATAACCATATTGGTATTAAAGTCGATACTATCGATCAACTTGAACCAGCACTTGAGCGTGCATTTGAATTAAAAGATCGCTTGGTATTCATAGATGTTGCTATTGACCCTGAAGAACAGGTTTTTCCGATGCAAGTTAAATTCGGTAGTATGCAAGATATGTTTTTAAGCCCAGCGGAGAGAACCGATGCGTAGTATTATTTCAGTATTATTAGAAAATGAATCCGGCGCACTTGCTCGTGTTGTTGGCTTATTTGCACAACGTAGTTATAACATTGAATCGTTAACGGTTTCTCCAACTAATGATTTAACATTATCGCGCATGACGATTACAACTGAAGTAGATTGCAGAGCGACACTTGAACAGATGATGAAGCAGCTTCATAAATTAGTTGATGTTCTGCGTGTTTCTGAATTGACAGAAGGTTCACACGTCGAACGTGAATTGATGTTACTTAAAGTACGCACTCTAAATAGTGATGTTCGGGAAGAGGTCAAACGTACTGCTGATATCTACCGTGGTCAAATTGTTGATATCACACCAAATCTTTACACTATTCAATTAACAGGTGCTTGTTCTAAACTTGACGCCTTTATCGCAACGATTGAAGAAAATAGTGAGATTGTTGAAGTGGTTCGCTCTGGTGTTTGTGGTATTGCTCGCGGAGAAAAAGCCCTACGCGGATAATTAACTAATAATCACCGATATAAAATGCAAAGCTCAGGAAACTGTCTTTGCATTTTTTTATTTAGCCCCTTTAAAAATAACTAACGACTCTGCACCTCCTATAATTAAGGTGTTTTTATAAAGATCGATTGTAACTCTCAGAGCTAGAAAAAGCGCAGTTTAGTTGGTTAAATGAGCATTTTAAAACGACTAAATAAGCTTAAATGACAACTACCTGAGTAGTTACAAATAACCTAAGAAATAAGGAACTAATATGCTTGAGTTAAGCGCATTGCTACTCTCTGCGTTTGTTTTATTTATGTTTGGTATATCGGTAATCAGCTTGTCTGTGATAGCCGTGATCATGATTTTAAGTTTTATTTTGATCAATACCTTATCATTTATTTTTAAATTTGGCCTTTGGTTGTTACTCGCCCTAGGCGTCTATTATTTTTTCAAAAATAAAAAGGATTAGTCATGAAAAATTTTATCGCAATCTGCTTCACTAGCTTACTATTTTTTAGCAACTTAGCGATTGCTGATCCAATCAATATTGAGAATGCTTATGTGAGAGCGACGCCTCCTCATACCACAAATAGTGCCGCCTTTATGGTTATCGAAAATACTTCAAGTAGAGATATTAAACTTGTTGCAGTAAGTAGTGATATCGCAGAGCGTGTTGAATTACACCAACATGTGCATCAAGATGGCATGATGAAGATGCGTCAAGTTGATGCAATACGTATTGAAAAAGATCAACAAGTTAGCTTACAACCAGGCGGTTATCATGTAATGTTTATGGGGCTTAAACAAGCACTTAAAGATGGCGAAATGGTGCAGCTTTCTCTGTACTTTGATAATGGCGAAGAAATTACGATCGAAGTACCCATTAAAAAAATAAATAAATAAATAAATAATAATAATTATTAATTAAAAAATAGAATTAACATTAAATAAGGGAAAAAAATGAAATTGAAGGCTTGTGCTGCACTGGTAGCAACTACAATTTGTATGCCAACTATGGCTGATATCATAGAGATTTACGCGGGTATGGATTACCGCAATAACGCTTCAAGCACTAATATCTATGACCTTGAAGATAGTAATAATCTTTCAGGTTATCTTGCTCTAGAGCATTTTGTACCACTAATACCTAACGCTAAAATCAAATACTCAGACTTAAGCAGTGATACCAGCATTGGTTCTAATGATGTATCGAGTTCGGCAGGAAATGCTATTTTGTATTACCGCCTTTTCAATAATAGCTTACTCGAATTTGACTTCGGTTTAGCATATACGCATTTTGAAAGCGATTATGACAATTTAAGTAGCGATCTAGGACAACTTTACGGCGCGACAAAAGTACATTTACCTGGCACAAATTTACACGCTTTTGCTGAAGTAATTGGTGGCTCAGCTTCTAGTGATAATTATACTGATGCAGAGATTGGTCTAGCCTATACATTCAATCCAGATTCTTTTTTAAACGTTTCGGTTCGTGCCGGTTACCGTTACCAAGAAGCTGAAATAAATAAATATGAACAGGAAAATAAAGGTGCATTTGCTGGTTTAGAAGTACATTTTTAAGCTTTAAGAAAATTCATCGATAACCGTTAACACGTAAGTGCTAACGGTTTTTTAATACCTATATTACCTGAATTAAAAGTGCCACTGTAAATAAATAGTATTGTAATTACTGCCCCCCTTAATACGTCCAAACATCGAATTAGATTCAAAAATAGCAGATCTATGATGTACCGAATAACCTAACCATAGATTATCTAGTGAACGCGCATTAAAGGTATCACCTAAATTCACATCAATAGAAAAGTCCAAGTAGTTAAGTAATTGACTACCGTTTTTATAGCCTTTTTCCTCGATATCCTGTTGCTCAATATAAGTTATATCAGAAACATAAGAAAGGCCTTCAGCAAAACCTAAACGCCAACGCACTGGCCATTTAAAGGTGTAATAAGCTTTAATAGCGACCACATATTCTCTGATTGGATCTTGTACATCGGACTCGAAGTGGTAAGCAAAACCAGGGGTGAAATACAATTCGATAGGTAAATTAAATAAACTTTCTGCGAGCGGTATACCATAGAACAAAGAGGTTAAACGATTATTGTACTCATCTGTTTCAGTATTGCCTTTTAAAATATCACCAATGTTTGAAGGTGTTGCCCAGCCATAAGCCCAACGTATATAGTGGTTATCCGGTAAAGTTAGTTGTCCACGATTATCTTTGTCATTAAAGAAACCAAACCCTAAATAGACTTCCCCCTGAGCACGTGAATCTATGTATTTGCTGTTATAAGTGTCATTACCGAGCACATTCACTTTTGCATCAGCCAATAGGAATAGATTCTGGTAAACATGGTAGCGAGTTTCTACACCAAATTTAACATCAAAATCACTGCCAATATCGCTATTCAAGCCATAATAAGTATTATTAAAATCACTACTCTTATAACGTAATCGACTGCTTAATTGGATATCAAAATCTTCAGATTCAAGTTTATAAAGTAAGTTTGCATTGCCATAGGTACGACCATCTGAATCTGACATCAATTCAAACTGCAGCGGCACATTAGGTTTTATTAAATACTCATACTGCAAACCCAAGTCAATACGGCTGCCCTTGAATTCATTTTGATAAACAGCAGGAATATCAAAAAATCGATAATGCCCTAATACACTAAAGGTATAATCTTGATCCTGATAAAAACGTATCCCCCCGTTCTCTCCCCTTAAAAAAATATGCTCACCTTCGTAATACATTTTAGGGACAAAATCGCTAACTACTTTCTCATCAGTTGCAAATGGGATGTGTGCAGATCTAAGACCAACAGCAATGCCCCAATCAGGCTCCGGTATAGGATATAGATCAGCTGATGATAGTGTTTCTGAATTGATATTTGAATCTTCTGATACTTTTTCCGAGGCATAAGAGAGAGGAGAAACAAGTAATATTAGGCATAACAGCAGCCTCATTATTAAGGTCCTTATAAGTGATAGTTTAGGTTGTAATGTGAAAATATTTTAAAGATAGCATGGCTCAAACTAGATAACCCATTAATTAGAAATAAATTATTAAAAGCGGTGTAAATACCTTTTGGTTATAAAAAATCATTTTTTAATCTTTTGGCGTCTGTTAGATGACAAGTAGTATGACTGTATCTTTAGAATAGTGGGAAACGCTCATGACATTACATAACCTTACGGCTTTAACTTCGCCATTATCTGAATTGCAACTTTCTAAGCTGCAGCATGCGATGGGCGACTTAACATCGGTTCAAACCGCTTGGCTAAGTGGCTATTTGGCTGCGCTTTGCCATACCCCGATGACGGCACCAATTGATGTCGATGCGGGTCAAAGCCTAACTATTCTATATGGTTCTCAAACAGGTAATAGTAAAGGTGTTGCGCAACAACTCGCACAACAAGCCAGCGACAAAGGTATAAATAACAAATTAATATCGATGGCTGATTATAAAATAAAAAACATTAAAAATGAAAGTCATCTAATTATTGTGGCAAGCACTAACGGAGAAGGTGAAGCACCTGATGATGCCATTGATTTGCATGAGTTCTTAGGCTCTAAAAAAGCACCTAAATTAACCGATCTAAAGTTTGCCGTTTTAGGTTTGGGTGATTCAAGTTATGAATTTTTCTGTCAGACAGGTAAAGATTTTGAACAGCGTTTAAATAACTTGGGTGCAACATCAATTGTTCCTCGATTAGATGCTGATGTCGATTATGATCAAGTCACACAAGCTTGGTTTGATCAAGTTGAAGTGAAAATACAAGAAACATTAAAAAAAGGCAGTGTCGTTACAACTCCGACTAATACAGCGATTCCTTCTGCTATCGCCAGTAAATACAATAAACAAAATCCATTTCCAGCGAGTTTATTAACCAGCCAAAAAATAACCGGTCATCGCTCGGCAAAAGATGTTCGCCATATTGAGATTGATTTACAAGGTTCAGATCTTACTTACCAAGCTGGTGATGCATTAGGGGTTTGGTTCGAAAATGATGAACAATTAGTAGATGAAATAATTGCCAAACTTAATCTTGATGCAAACAAAGAAGTACAGGTTGAAAATAAAAAAATCCCGCTAAAACGAGCACTGATAGAAGATTTTGAATTAACCGGCACACATCCAGCCTTTGTAGAGGGGTATGCCAAATTAATTAACAACAAAACATTATTAACAATTACCCAGGACAAAGATAAATTACGTCACTTTGCCAATAACCATCAAGTTATTGATGTGCTGCGTAAAAGAGGCAATAAAGCAGTGACAGAAGAAAACTTTATTGCTTTATTACGTCGCAGCAGTCCGCGCTTATACTCGATTGCTTCAAGCCAAACTGAAGTAGAGGAAGAGGTTCACTTGACCGTTGGTGCCGTTACTTTTAACAATAAAGATGGAGAGATCCGCAACGGTGCTGCTTCTACATTCTTAGCGCACCGACTTCAAGAGGATGCCAAGGTAAAAGTATTTATCGAAGATAATCATAACTTCCGTTTACCAAGTGATCCTAATACCCCGATTATCATGGTGGGACCAGGCACCGGTATCGCCCCCTTCCGTGCATTTTTACAAGAAAGAGATGCAACTGAGAGTGAAGGTAAGAACTGGTTGTTATTTGGCGACCAAACATTCAACGAAGATTTTTTATATCAAAGTGAATGGCAAGCTTTTCTCAAATCAGGTTTATTAAGCAAAATTGATTTAGCATTTTCTCGAGACCAAGCACAAAAGGTATATGTGCAAGATCGCTTAAAAGAAAACGCTGAAGAAGTTTTCCAATGGTTACAAGATGGCGCTCACTTATACGTTTGTGGCGACGCGAATCGAATGGCGAAGGATGTGCAACAAGCATTAATCGAAATTATCAGTGAACAAGGTAAATTGAACCTTGAAGATGCTGAACAATATTTAACGGAATTACGCAAAGCAAAACGTTACCAAAGGGATGTTTACTAATGAGTCAGAAATTACACGATAACGAACGTATTAAAATTGAAAGTAACTTTCTTCGCGGTAAATTAGTAGAAGGTATTAATGACAATACAACCGGATCTTTCCCTTCTGATGAAGTTCAGTTAGTAAAATTTCATGGTTTATACCAACAAGATGATCGCGATCTTCGTGCTGAGAGAAAAAAACAAAAGCTCGAGCCATTATATTCTTTTTTATTACGCGCACGTTTACCAGGTGGTGTTGTTACGCCACAACAATGGTTAGAGATTGATAGAGTTGCCAGTGAATTAACTGATGCCGGAAGCATACGCATTACGACACGACAGACTTTTCAATACCATGGGATTTTTAAACGTAATCTAAAATCAGTGTTCCAAGAGCTTAAGTTTAAAGCCAATATAGACTCTATTTTTACCGCTGGAGATGTTAATAGGAATACTATTTGTACATCAAATCCTGAACAATCTGAGTTGCATACTGAAGTCTATGAACTTTCTAAAAAAATCAGTGAGCATTTTTTACCAAAAAGTAATGCCTATGCCGAGATTTGGTTAGATGGAGAAAAAGTATTAGATACTGAAGAAGAGCCTATTTATAACGAAATTTTTCTACCAAGAAAGTTCAAAATAGCGGTTGCTCTACCACCTTATAATGATGTTGATATTCATGCCAATGACCTCAATTTTATTGCCATTATTGAAGCCAGTGGCAATAACAAAAAAATTACAGGTTACAACGTAGTCGTAGGTGCCGGACTTGGAATGACACATGGTGATAAAACCACTTTCCCACGTTTAGGCGATGATTTTGGTTTTATTCCAGCCGACAAAGTTATAGAAGTGGCTGAAGCTGTTGTTACCACACAACGTGATTTAGGCGGACGAGTGAGTCGTTCACATGCACGTACTAAATATACCTTAGAAACACATGGCATCGAAACTTTTAAAGCGGAAGTAGAGAAGCGCTCAGGAATAACATTTGCTGCTCCTGGCGATTATGAATTTACTGAACGTGGCGACCGTATTGGTTGGGTTAAAGGGATTGATGATAAATGGCACTTAACTGTATTTATTGAAAATGGCCGTATTCTTGATTTTGATGGTAAACCACTAAAATCAGGCTTGGTGAAAATTGCGAAAGTACACCAAGGGACTTTCAGAATGACGGCTAATCAGAACCTAGTTATTGCTAGCGTAGCTGAATCTGAAAAAGATAAGATAGAAGCACTAGCGCGTGAATGTGGCTTAATTGATGATGGTACAAGTGCGCAGCGTATGGATTCAATGGCTTGTGTATCTTTACCGACTTGTCCTTTAGCAATGGCAGAAGCAGAACGTTATTTACCTGCCTTAACTGATGATGTTGAAGGGCTATTAGCAAAACACGGTATTGCAAAAGATCATATCATCTTGCGCATTACGGGTTGTCCCAATGGCTGTGGTCGAGCAATGTTGGCTGAGATTGGGTTAGTAGGTAAGGCTCCGGGCCGCTACAACCTTCATTTAGGGGGTAACAAAATTGGTACTCGTATTCCAAAGATGTACTCAGAAAATATAGATGAAAGTACAATCATTAATACATTAGATGAATTAATCGGCCGTTGGGCCAATGAACGTGAGAACGATGAGTGTTTTGGTGACTTTACTATTCGAGCAGGTATTATTTCAGAAGTGGTAATAGCTTCTAAGGATTTCCATGACTAATGAAATTACTAAAACTAAGGTTAAGTTAGATTTACCATATCTATTGAGCCTAGATAAAACACAGCGCACAGCAGCATTAGCACAAACTAATGCGCTATTAGAAAAGATGACCGCCCAACAGCGTATTCTTTGGGCCGATGAGAACTTACCCGATCAATTAGTTTTATCATCGAGTTTTGGTATACAGGCAGCTGTTTGTTTACATATGGTGACACAAATAAAAGCTGATACGCCAATTATCCTAACCGATACAGGCTATTTATTTCCTGAAACCTATCAGTTCATTGATAAATTAAGTCAGCAGCTCAACTTAAATCTAAAAACATATAGAGCGAAGCAAAGCCCGGCATGGCAAGAGGCACTTTATGGTCAACTTTGGCAACAAGATGTTGACGGGTTAGCACGATATAACTTAATCAACAAAATAGAGCCAATGAAGCGTGCATTAAAAGAGTTGAATGCAAAAACGTGGCTATCTGGTTTACGCCGTACACAATCATCAACACGTGGTCATTTGCCAGTACTCAGTATTCAAAATGGTTGCTTCAAATTCTTACCGATCATTGATTGGAGTAATAAAGATGTGCATTATTATCTGCAAGAAAATGATCTTGAGTATCACCCTCTTTGGGATCAAGGATATGTTTCCGTGGGTGATGTGCAAACCTCTCAACCTCTGCAAGTAGGTATGAGTGAAGAAGACACACGCTTTTTTGGTTTAAAACGTGAATGTGGTTTGCATGAAGAAACTGAAGATCATGGCAGTGGAATTTAAACATAGACAGATTATTAGACCTTCACTAGAAGGCCTTTTTCTTTTAAGGCCTCTATCTATAAAGGCCCCCTATCTAGAACCCATTTTAATGAAAATATTTTTTAGCTAATGGCACTATTAACTCCAGTAGATATGAAAGCGCCGGACCTCTATTCAGTGCAGGGCTATAATAACTAGACATTGATATTTGTGGTGAGTTAAGTAAAAAATCAGGATGTAATTTAACAATTTTCTTTTGCTTAACATACGCTAAAGCGTGTGATTCCGGTAATAAAGCCCACCCCATTTTTTCTATTATACGACATACATCATCATTACTTTGCACTGCAATATATTGAGTCGCGTAACGAAGATAACCATTAACATCAGAATTAAGTACGTTTTGGGGCAGTATTTGGGTGGTATTGCGTAAATGTAATTGATTTATTATCGGTAACGTTGTCAGTTCATTGTTAGTGCTACAATAGACATTAAACTTCAGTGAGCCTAGTTGTGTGTATTGAATTTTTAAGTCTGGGAAATTTTCTTTTTTCGTTGCCAAAAAAGCGATATGGCTCACATTTTCAATCACCAAATCTATTGCCTCCTGCCAAGATTTCACCACCCAATGAAGATGCACATTGGGGAATTTCTGGTGTAAAAGCAAAGTTATTTCAACCATAAAATCGTTGGATAGCATAGGGTCATAACAGAGCGTTATATGTTCTTCCTGCTGTTCATTAGCGGTTAATGCTAAATCTTCAAAAATCATCAATTGCTGCTGTAACAACTTTGCATGAAAGTAGAGTTTACGGGCTTCTTGGCTTGCTATTAACTTCCGCCCTTGGGTTGCAAATAACGATAAATCCATCTGATCTTCAAGTGTCATGACCAGTTCACGGACTGTTGTTCGCCCTTTATTTAACTTGCGCGCTGCAACACTATAACTCTGAGTTTCATACACCTCGACAAAGGCATTTATCTGTTCTACTGATGGCATAACACCTCCAAACTTGTTCGGTTTTCCACATCATAATGGACTTGTACAAGGTTTTCAATATACTTAATATTGGCTGCGAATAAACGTGACGGGGTGATGTCATGGTTGCTAAGTTTCAGTATTCCAGGGAATTAATGGAAAAACTTATAAGTAAATAGCAACGATCTGGCAGGACGCCAGTGAATTTATTTGTTTACAGGAAACGATTTTTACTTTTTAGGTATAACACTATGAAAAAAACAACTCTAGCTATCGTATGTTCATCTCTTCTTGCTACACCTTTCGCATTCGCAGATGCAGAAACTGAAGTGCCACAAGAGCCAGGCGGTACAACTTACTTCACTGGTAATGTGCAATTTCATGATCGTAATGATTTCAATGGTTCTGATGTAACATCAACAATTGAAGCTGGTCATACATTTACAACGGGTACAACAATCTTAATGGAGATTGATGGTATTCAGATTGGTGAAACTTCAAATGCAAGTAAAGGTCAATTTGCAGATTCTGCATACACTACTTTAGGTTTAGAGCAAGCATTTAACCTTGGCGAACGTCTATGGGTTGCTGCGGGTTACCATCATTTACTACATGACGGTGAAGTTACTCAATATCGTCCATTAGTAAAAATTGGTTACAACTTTGATAACGGTATCTCTATCTCTAACCGTACACGTATGCAAATTCAAGCAAATGATGCAACTCCAAAAGAGAATACAAACGATCAAGTACGTTTAGATAATAACATTGCTTACTCGTTTAAAGATGCACCTTTAACTGTTAAATATAACAACGTTTACTACTTCAATGATGGTGCAAACAAAGATGATTCAATGGAGCATGAATTACGTGCAACTTGGACTCGTGCTGGTGTACAACCATACCTTGAGTACCGTAACCAAGAAAGCTCTGCTAAAGACAACCCAGGCCATAACAACAATGTGCTAGTAGTTGGTGCTTCTTACGCTTTTTAATCTTTAGTTAATAAACTAACTACTGATATTGGCCCTGAATATTCATTTATTCGGGGCTTTTTCTTTTTTACGATAAACAAGTTAATGATTAAACCGAAGTTAGAATTATTAATAACATATCTATTGCTAAGATCCTGAATAACTAAGCAACAGTGACTACACAATAACCTCAGCTATTTATTTGCATCACTCACCTCAACAGATAAACAACTACTCTTACTAGAACCTATTATTAGGTAGTGTTTAATTAACTTTATTTTAAGTGTGAATAAAGTTTAAAGTCCTATTCCTGATATATTATTAGTAACGACACTCACTCGTGATTGAATCTAACCGCTTCATTTACCTTGCCAATACAATCACAACACCTACATCAATAACTAATCTTACATTTAGCGCAGAGACTTCACAGCATCAATTTATTAGTTCGATAAATATAATTATTTTGTATTGCTTAACCTAATGCCAAGTATTGCTTGAGGAGGAGAAAATATAGCGGTGACTAGCCATGGCTACAATTATGCCTCTGTTTTCGATAACAGGACTTAGCTTTACAGGGAAGCTTATAAGGACGACTTATTTTAGACAGAAACTAATTAATTATTCTTTTAACATAAAAAATAAGCCCTCCTTTTATATTATGTTATCTAAAGGTAATTATTCTCAAGATGTCACCTAACAAC
>JBALXF010000339.1:0-4014 GCA_036961085.1 Psychromonas sp. | reverse complement strand
TTAAAGAGCCAGCTCGTTGGAGAGGAGGAGATACACAGGAAAAAGCGGTCAGAGACGCTTTTTCACAGTGGAAAAATCTTGGCATAGGGTTAGATTTTAGAGAAGTTCAAGTGCCTGAAGAAGCGACGATTCGAATTGGATTTGAGCAAGGCGATGGGTCTTGGTCCTATGTCGGTAGAGATTGTATTGATCATGCCAGTAACCCTAGTCAACGCACCACTAATTTTGGCTGGGATTTTACCAGTTCACATGGTCAAGATACTGCATTGCATGAGCTTGGTCATGTACTAGGTTTTCCACATGAACATCAAAATCCACGTGCCGGTATTGTTTGGAATGAAGAGAGAGTATACGAGAGCTTAGGTGGGTCTCCTAACTTTTGGTCAAGAGAGCAAACTCATTGGAATATCATTCGAAAAATACCAGCGAATAGCGTAGACGGTTCCGATTGGGATAAAGATTCAATCATGCATTACCAGTTTAATGCCGGTTTAATTGAAAGCCCTGCACAGTATAAAACAAGCCCACTTATTCCTGCTGGTGGCTTGTCTCCGGTAGATATACAGTCAATTAGAACCTTATATCCGGCTTTGGGAGCGACTATACCAGAGCTGCGTGAGTTTGAATCACAACGGATCAGCATCGGTTTTGGAGAGCAGGTTGATTTTATAATCAACCCCTCTATTAACCGCAAGTATCGATTACAAACATTTGGAAAACTGGATACAGTGATGGTGCTTTTTGAGCTTAGGGATGGAGTGGAAGAGTACATTGATGGAGATGATGATAGTGGACATGACTACAACGCTAAAATAGTCGCACATTTACACCGCGGCAGAAAATATGTGGTTCGTACTCGATTATATTTTGCTAGCGCCAAAGGAAACGGTTCAATTATGATCTATTAAACAAGGTGGCAATAGTGCAGTACTTGCCTGATAAATAGTCAGAACCTAATAAAATTTAAAGTCGGGCTGCTAATTATATTCTCTATTTTGTATACATAACTTAACCAAGGGTTATTAGCTTCGAAACTGAGCGTTAGCAGTCCTCTTTATTAAGTCTGTTTTAATAAGTCATTTTTTATTAGTTACTTAACAGGAAGCTAGCCAAATGGACATTACATTAAATCACACCATAGTACCGGCTATTGATCATGTTAAATCAGCTCAATTCTATGAAAGAATATTCTGCTTTAAGTTTATCAAAGAGTGGGGACATTTTGCCGTTGTTAAGGTAAACCCAACCTTAACGCTGGACTTTATGCATGAAGTTAAATTCAGTTCAATGCACTATGCATTTAAAGTCTCAGAGCGACAATTCGATCAAATTTTTAGCCGAATTAAGTCTGAAAAAATTGTATATGGTAGTGGTCCAAACACTGTCTCTAATGGAGAAATCAATCATAATTATGGTGGTAGAGGGCTTTATTTTAAAGACCCTAATGGACATGTATTGGAAATTATTACGACCGATTATGAACTAGACTAAGCAGGCAATGCTGTTTAGAAACAAGCTGGGTTTGTGTCCATTTTTTGCTTATCGCATTTAATATGGAAGAAGGAGGCATCAATGCAACATCTTGGTGAAAATATTTGGATATTCGAAGGGCAAGCCGTTTCTTTTTTTACCTTGCCATATACGACTCGGATGACCATTGTGCGTTTATCTTGCGGAGGACTTTGGGTACATAGTCCAATTAAACTGGAACAAGACCTGCAAAAACAGGTAGATGCGCTTGGGCCAGTAAAATTCTTAGTCGCTCCAAATCAACTTCACCATCTGTTTATTAAAGAGTGGCAAGATAGCTACCCTGAAGCTGAAATATTCGGTACGGCTGCCGTTATAAATAAGCGTAAGGATGTTAACTTCTCTGCTATCTTCACTCCTGATTTTAAAGCGCCTTGGTCAGAAAACATAGAACAACTATTGTTTACTGGCTCGCGAGCAATGGAAGAGTGTGTATTTTTCCATAAAGGGTCAAACGTCCTGATTGTTACTGACTTAATAGAGAATTTTTATCCACAAGCTTTTAGTCCATTGAAGCGTTTACTTGCAAAAAGTGTTGGGGTTTTAGCTCCGAACGGAAAAATGCCATTAGACTGGCGTTTAACTTTTATGTTTAGTAAATCGGAGGCGAGAAAGCACATTGCAAAAATGTTGCGGTGGCATCCGCAGATAATAGTGATGGCACATGGGATTATTATTGATAATGAAGCTGAACTATTTATACGTAAGTCATTTAGTTGGCTGATCCTAGATAAAATAAAGACTTAACTGACTGCCGTGAACATTCTGTGAACACGGCTTTAAAGGGGCTGTAACTGTTAGTATTAACCTAAGTAAGGCTCTACATTTGCAGCTTCGATTGTGTAAGACATATTAATTCCCTTTTGCCCATCGACTAAAAACAGCTCTTTTGTTTGTGGCGTGATACGTAGGGTACCTGTTACTCTAACTGGCATATAGGTGTTGCCAACTTCTATAGGCTCTGCTGTTCTTACTAATAAAATTTGATTCGGTGCAGGTACCGGCTTGTGCGAGCATGCACCTATGGTTGGAACTAATAAAAACTCACTTACTTTGCCGTTATTAAACTCTAATGGCAGCATATAACCACCCATCTCAATAACTTTGTCTGCAAGTAATGGATTAGTTGCCATCGCGGCTTGTTTGCGTTTTTCCATAATGATTTCGCGCTGTGCAAATAAGTATTCAATATCTATCTTATCTTCTTCTAGCGACTGCTTAGCGCTTTCCGCGTCATCAATCATTGATTGAGTTACTCGTTCAGGAACGATTTCTTGCATCTTTTGTATGCGAGCGTAGATCGATAAGTTATATAACTGATCGCTAGTTAAGTCTGCAAATGGGTCTGCATAGGGTGCTATTTTACCCTGTAGGTCATTAAATCTTATTTTCATTGGCTCAGAAGCCTGTGCTACCGAAACGAAAGCAAGTAACAATGTCGACAAAAATGTAATTAATAATGATTTTTTCATATTGAACCCTGTAATGTAATTTATCTATTTGAGGCAAAGAGCATAACCGTCTAACTCTAATGTCGTTTGCCATATTGTATGTGATACATCTCGGCTATTATTGCCATCTTATGCCAACTATAGAGGTAGTTGTCAATCATTGGATAAACAATAATAAGGTATGAGTAGTTTAACCTATACGCATAGTAGACCGAGAGATTTCTTTCTGTTTACTTAAAACTTAATACTCATACCATCTGATAATGATGTTTTGTAAATCAATAGGCCAGGGATAATAGCAATGATTAATGCGCTGATTTGAATACAGCTTAAAATCAGTAGGTCATTAGTTGTTAACATATTTATCTCTAAATAAAAACCAAAATAGTTAGCAAGTGGTGCCTGTAATATGAATAATAATGTATATAAAAGGGCGATACCTGCAACGATTCCTGAGAAACATACTAGTGCCGCTTCACCAATAATTAATGAGAAAATATGAGCTGGTCGTGCACCAACAGAGCGTAAAATTGCCATTTCTCGGCGTCGTTCATTAAGGCTCATTAATATAATACTTAACATACCTAATAAACCCACTAATACCACAAATATGGTGACAATATTCAACGCGACTTCAGCAACGGAAAAGAATGACCATAACTCTTGCAGTGCAACGGCTGGCATAATTGCTGTTAATGGTTCTGCTTTAAAGTTGTTTACGTAGTTTTGCATTCCTAACACAGCTTGTGGTGAGGTTAGTCCAACAAACACGGCATTAATGTTCTCAGGTTTAAGACTTAACATACGTGCAATACGCTGCTCTTGAGTATCATGATGAGCTTCGTGGTTATCATGCTCATGACCTTGGTGTGCCTCGTGGTTATCATGCTCATGACCTTGATGTTCATCATGGCTTTCATGCTCATCGCCTTGATGTTCAGCATGACTTTCATGCTCATCGCCTTGATGTTCAGCATGACTTTCATGTTCATGGTTGCCAGTATCAATTGTTTCTTCATTAGGTAAAGCACCA
>JBALXF010000338.1:0-4014 GCA_036961085.1 Psychromonas sp. | reverse complement strand
CGGAATTGGTATAATCCTGAAGGTAAACGTTTAGGACGCACTAACTTACCATCACGATTGAAGCAAACATCACCTTCCGCCATGTCAGCTACATCAATTTCTTCAACATCTAGGAATGAGTTATAGATGTCACCTTGATCGCCAGGCTCTTTAACAACAGCGATTTCTTTAGTAAGGCCAGCACCTTCAGAGTCTGTTCGTGAAACGATAATACCGTTATCAATACCTAACTCTAAGAAAGCATGGCGTATTGCACGAATTTTCGCATGAAAATCAGCGTGCGGCACCGTTACTTTACCGTCTTGATGTCCACATTGCTTTTCATCAGCAACTTGGTTTTCAACTTGCAGCGCACAAGCCCCCGCTTCAATCATTTGCTTAGCCATTAAGTAAGTTGCTTCAGCATTACCAAAACCAGCATCAATATCGGCAATAATTGGTACTACATGCGTAACATGATTATCAATTTCATGCTGAATAGCAGCTTTATCACCTTGAGCTGCGGCATCTAACTCGCGGAAAAGACCACCGATTTCACGTGCATCAGCTTGACGTAAAAAAGTGTAAAGCTCTTCAACCAATGCAGCGACTGTTGTTTTTTCGTGCATAGATTGGTCAGGAAGTGGACCAAATTCGCTGCGCAGTGCTGCTACCATCCAACCCGATAGGTACAAGTAACGACGATCTGTTTTACCACCAAAATGTTTCTTAATAGAAATCATTTTCTGTTGGCCAATAAAACCGTGCCAGCAACCAAGTGATTGTGTGTACATAGAGCTATCAGCATCATAAGCATCCATGTCTCGACGCATAATATCTGCAGTATATTGAGCGATTTCTAAACCAGTCTTAAATTTATTTTGTGTTCTCATACGAGCTACAGATTCTGGGTTAATAGTATCCCAAGAACTACCTGCATTTGCTTTAATCGTTTGAACCGCTTCTATCGCACTTTGATAATTAGACATATTAATCTCCATTTCATTATAAGTAGTATAAAAAAGCTAAATTTATTAGTTGTAAAGTTTCGAACACCTTCAATTTTCAAGCTAAATCTTACTAGCACTGTTCCTTTGCTAATATTCTGTACGCGTGTAAAAGTGGCTCTGTATATCCATTTTGTTGTTTATCACCTTCAAAAATAAGTGCTTGTGCAGCCTGAAATGCAAGGCTATCGGAGCAGTTAGGACTCATAGGGCGGTAACCTGCATCACCCTGATTTTGTTTATCAACAATTATTGCCATTCTTTCCATTACATTGTCGACCTGCTGTTTAGTACAGATGTTATGTACCAACCAATTACTAATATGTTGGCTTGAAATGCGCAGTGTGGCGCGATCTTCCATCAACCCAGTATCATTAATATCAGGTACTTTTGAACAGCCAACACCCATTTCAATCCAGCGCACTACGTAACCCAAAATGCCTTGGATGTTATTTTCAAGCTCGCTATTTACTTCTGTTTCGCTGAGTTTCATGCCGATAGGCATAACAGGCATGGTCAGCATTTCATCGAGGCTTGCTGGTGAACGGTCTAATATTGTTTTTTGCGCTTCAAATACATCAACTTGGTGATAATGTAATGCGTGTAATGTTGCCGCTGTTGGTGATGGAACCCATGCGGTATTGGCACCTGATTTGGGATGTGCAATTTTTTGAATCATCATTTGATTCATCTCATCGGGCATTGCCCACATGCCTTTACCAATTTGTGCTTTACCTGAGAAACCACACTGAAGACCAATCTCAACATTGTTATTTTCGTAAGCAGCAATCCACGGTTCATTTTTAATTGCTGATTTAGGATAAAAGGCACCCGCTAACATACTGGTATGTATTTCATCTCCAGTTCTGTCTAAGAATCCAGTATTGATAAATACAACACGTTGTTTTGCTTCAAAAATACATTGTTTGAGGTTTAATGTAGTGCGACGTTCTTCATCCATAATGCCTAACTTAATGGTGTTCTCTGGTAAATTAAGGATTCGTTCAACACGTTTAAACAATTCACATGTAAAACGAACTTCTTTAGAACCATGCATTTTAGGTTTAACAATATAGATACTTCCTGTACGGCTATTTCTGAAGTTATCGCCAGTCTTTTTTTGCAAGTCAATGCTAGCTATAAGTGAAGTAACCAGCGCATCAACAATACCTTCTGGTACATTATTACCATCACTATCTTGCATTAAGTCGGTACCCATTAAGTGCCCTACATTACGCACTAATAATATTGAACGACCCGCTACACAGTATTGTTCACCTGCTTTGGCGGTAAGTTTGCGATCGTAATTTAATGTGCGCTGTAATGCTTCACCATTTTTAGTAAACGAAGCACTTAAGTCTCCTTTCATTAAACCAAACCAATTACGGTATGCAGCCACTTTATCGTCACTATCAACCGTTGAAACCGAGTCTTCAAAATCCATGATGGTGGTTAACGCGGATTCAATTTTGATATCATCGATACCCGCTGTATCGGTTGCACCAATTTGTCCATGACGGTCAATTTGCAAAGCTACATGCAAACCATTATTTTTAAGTAATAAACAACTTGGTTCATGTTTAGAGCCATCAAAAGCAACAAACTGGCAAGCGTTTTTAAGTCCACTTTCACGACCATCAGGAAAAATAGCTAACAAATTGTGGTAATAAACAAGGTAATTAGAAACGTCATGATGTGAGCCTTCATCTAATGGAAAGTTCGTATCTAAAAAGTCTTTTGCCTTTTGGATCACCGCTTGGCCACGTTGTTTATTAAAACCTTTTGTTGGGGCTAACTCGCCAGACATGTCGAGGGCATCGGTACCATAAAATGCATCATATAAACTCCCCCAACGTGCATTGGCCGCATTCAAAGCAAAACGCGCATTGCTTACTGGTACTACAAGTTGAGGTCCTGCCATGGTGGAAATTTCAGCATCAACATTGCTTGTTTCAATGTTAAAATCATCAATGGCTGGTTCGAGGTAACCAATGCGTTGTAAAAATTCACGATAAACATCAGTCGAATGTTGTGAATTATCGCGATGCCACTGATCAATTTGAGATTGCATATCATCACGTGTTGCTAACAACTCTGCATTCTCAGTAGACAAATCACTGATTAGGCTATTAAAACCAGACCAAAAATCGACACTATTTAAGTTTGTTTGAGGCAAAACCTCCTCATTGATAAACTGATAAAATGCAGGATTGATTGTGCATTGTTTCTCTTGAGGTAAATTCATATTTTGCTCCTTAGGCGTATCAACTCATTGTAAAAACAGTTTTAGAAAACCCAACCGGCTCAATTTTCAAACTCTTTTTGTTTAATTTCTATTCGATGGCAGTAACTATAAACAAAAAAATCAGATAATTTCACAAAGAAAATTACACAGTGTAAATTTTACAAAATGAAAATGTAAAAAGATTAAATAGGCAGTGCCATTTTTGGGGGATCAAAATACGAAAATTACGTAAAGTAATGGATTAATGTTGGAAGAGATTTCCTCGCGCAGCATTAAGTTAGATCCCGAATATGCAGCTTGGGTTTCTTACCTTCTAGCTTTTAGAAAAGAGACTGAAATTAAGAGACAGCAATCAAAGAGACAGGACACGCAAAAAGGTGAAGTCCAAAATAAATTATTAAGCTTTTAAATTTTGTCGATAACTGGGATTGTATTGAGATGTTAAGCAATATGAAGGGTTGAGTTTGTATTTAGTAATAGGAAATAATTAACTATTGAACATGCTCTAAACGCATACTATAACGATTCTGGTTCACACAAATGATTGGAATTATTTTGAACAAATGACTAACTAATGAAAAATGCGTTGTAACCTCTATGTCCGGCTATCCATGTTCTGCCGGTGTATTCGGAAAATTGAACTAACGCTTCAAGCGAACCTACTACTCCATGATTCACAGTTAACACTGCTGGATAACGTTAGCCAATCGTCGTTTGATAAGCCTATAATTGAGGGGTCTACTAAATCGGAACAACTACATGTCCCGTTTAAAGTACTTATAG
>JBALXF010000337.1:0-4020 GCA_036961085.1 Psychromonas sp. | reverse complement strand
CATCTGAGTTATCTGCAAAGTTTTGTGCGAAGACATTCATATTGCGTAGCTCTTTTCCATAATCGAGCTCTTTTAACAGGCTATTACTAAAATCTTCGATTAAGCTTTTAGGCTGATATAAACGTAATTCATTGTCATATTTTTCAGATAGATTAGCGAGTAGCGCCAATATCTCGATGTCTGCTTTGATCTTATCTTCAATATCGCTATGCTGAACCTTAACAACCACCTCAGTGCCATCGTGCAACTTGGCTTTATGCACTTGCCCTATAGAAGCGGAGCCTAATGGTGAGAAGTCAAACTCGGCAAACAGTGTGTTGATAGATTCCCCCAATGTTGATTCGATCATTTGAGTGACTTGCGCAGGAGAGTCTATCGGTGTATCGGATTGAAGTTTGCAAAGCTCAGTCGCGATTTCTGGGCCAACAATATCTGCACGGGTACTTAGTATTTGTCCTAATTTTATAAAAGTCGTTCCCAACTCGGTAAACGCCATGCGCAATCGTACTTCAACAGATAGTCCTGCAAGACTATCTCCTTGCGAATTGATCACTAAGCCCTTTAAAAAAGTGGGATCTTCTTTTTTGATCCAATTAGCTAAACCATATTTAGTTAAAATAGAGATGATGGTATGAAAGCGGCTAGCGTTATTTTTAAACTGACTAAATTTATGAAGTTTCATCGTTTTACCCTTGCAGAATAATGATCACCTGAAGCATCATATTGATAGAAAAAGTCTTTTTAATAAAGAGGAATATGTTGTTGTTTTAAATTTTGATGGGTAAGGCGGTTAAATGAAATCATATCGTTTTTAATAGATAGAGTGTTACGCATAGTAGGGCTTAGCTATTATTTTTTATTAAGAAACATTTGAGTGTAATTACATCTACAATTATGCCATCAGTAACTAAAAATTAGCACCATTAAAGATAACGTAGTTAAAATCACGACTTCAATATACTTGATAATAACTATCAGAAATATAAGAGATTAAGATCTAGGTCAGTAGTAATTTTTATTACTGTATAGTTACCAACGTAAATACAATACGTGCCCCATTACACTTTAAATTGGTTAATTGAATTTAAACATTAAAGGAGAAAATATGAATTGGTACATTGCAGTTATTAAGAAGTATGCGGTGTTTAAAGGGCGTGCAAGAAGAAAAGAGTATTGGTTTTTTTTCTTGTTCAATTTAGCCATCGCTTTTGCATTATCCTTCGTTGATTTATTTACTGGAACACTGGATCCTGAAACTGGGTATGGTTTGTTAAGTGGCCTGTATTCGCTAGCTGTATTTATTCCGGGTATTGCCGTCTCTGTGCGTCGTTTGCACGATACCAATAGAACAGGGTGGTGGCTGTTAATTGTTTTGATCCCGATCATTGGCGCTATTGCGTTATTGATATTTCTTGCGTTGGATAGTGAGCCTGAACAAAATCAATATGGACCAAATCCTAAGCTTGAGTCGCATGAATCAATAATGAGTGGCTAAGGTTATAAAAATGAATGGAGATGTTTTGTAGTGATGATTTTCTTATTCATAAACTATCTCCCCTTGGCATATTAATGTTTTAACAAGTGACATATTACTTAATTAGTTTTGAAATATATGGCACGTTTCTTAATCTGTTTTGCCATGGTAATCCATAACCTACCAGCAAGTCATCATTATCCATTTCGTAAGCAAAGTGCTGAGTGAAGGGAATATCGACTCGATTAGGTTTTACGAATAAAGTCGCAATTGAAAGTGATTTTATAGCAAAATAATCCGCGATAAATGCAGCCAAACGTTTCATTGTGCCGCCAGATTCAATGGCATCATCTATCAGAATTACATGTTTGCCTTTGATATCAATGTTCTGGTGGAAGATAATCGATGAATTGTTTTGACTGTCTCCTGGGGTATGGGGGCAAGAGATATAATCCATATTATTATCAAAGGTAAGTTGTCTGATCAGGTCTGCGGTAAATAAGATGCCACCGGGCACAATAGTTATCACAACTACTTCTTCACCTTGATACTTCTCATTAAGCGTTTTTGCTACTTTTTCAACGCCTTGTTGTATTTGCTGTTGGCTTAATACCAAATCACCAATATGTTGCGTGTTCATAAAACGTCTCCGTTACGTGAAATCTAAATATGTGTCGTATTTGTAAAATAATTTAGACACAAAATTTAATTTTTTATTTGCCAGATAAGCACTTATAACTTTTGTTTATTTAGGTCGCTTAAATTTAAAACTGCCTTTAATTTAAAACTAGCTAGCCATTGCTAATGTTGTTGTAAATATAACGTAAACACCTTTCAAGGTGTTTATCTTTTTAGGTTCTAGATAGCGTTTTTTAAATTAATAAGTTAAAGGCGTTTTCGCTTCAATCGATTCTTTTATTCACTGCTACACTTTTATATTTGAATCTCTCAATAACTCTATTGTGATTACTGTCTCGCAGTAACTTCATGATATTCCGTTTTATATAGGTCTATAGATGTTAAAAGTTCAGTACTTTGTATTTTTTTTATTATTTTCATTGAATCTCTCTTTCTCATATCTAGCTGCCGATGAGCTTGAACAGGCACAAACTGAATTAAGCAATAAGATCACCCAACTTAATGAACTACCGCGAACACCGGAAACAATAAAGCAACTTGATAGTTACTTACAAGCTCAAAACCAATTGGATAAAAGCGAAGAGTTTCGTAAAAGAGCGCAGCAATACCAGGAAATAACAGAAACATTTTCGGAACAAGTCGATAAATTGAAAGCAAGTATTGCTGACTATTCATCAACAGAGTTCCCTGATTTTTTAGAATGGGACAAGAATCAATTAACTCAGGAAATTACAGACCAAGAGTTTGCCTTAGATCGTATCGAAGTACGAAGAAATAACGACAAAAGTATTTTGCTAGATATAGAGCATGGTGTTAATAACTTCTCCTATCAATCGGAAGTATTGAGAAAAAAAATTGCCAGAGTAGAGGAGGAATTAGCCCAGCTACAGGTACCGCATAGTGACAAAATAGCCGAAGATGAATTACTGCTTTTAAAAATAGAAGATCAGTTTTATCTTAGCCAATCATTATTGCTTGAAGCAGAACAGCTTAGTTCTGGTCATCGCCGCACACTGACGAAATTAACAATAGATTACTCTAATTTAGAAATTGAAGCACATCAGGCTTATAACTATAATTTGAAAAACATGCTAAATCGAATACTGCGAAGCAGTGCCGAGACCAGTGTGGAAATGAGCAACAACTTAGAGGGGGTTTTGAGCGACCATCCTCCGGTTCTACGGCAGTTAATAACCGTTAATCAAAGCCTCTCCGCAGCATTGAGTGCTTTTTCAAATAAAAGAGAGCAAGTACAGGACCAAATAGAAGCAACCTATGATCAGGTCGGTATAGTAGCAAAAACATCAGAAGATCTCGATATGATGTCGGAGTGGCTTAAGCTAAATCCAGCCCTCAGTGAAAATTTACGTAGCAGAATAAACCGCTTACCCGCTAATCCTCCGATTGAAGAATTAAATAAAAGTATTGCGCAAAATCAACTCAATAAATACGAATATCAACAGCAGCTACTTACTATTTCTCAACGTGAAAGATATGACAAAGAAATTGGCTTTTTGACAGTAGAGCAGCAAAAAAGAGCAGAAAGTCTGATTACTGAAAATCTCTCTTTACTAAATGAAGTTATTACCGCATCAGATGAACTAATTGATCAACAGGCGATATTAACGGTTTCCTATGATCGTATTAATAACATGCTGAATGATTTGAAAGCGGAAGCGACTAAGCGACTATTTTGGGCGCCAGATGTGAAAGTAATCAGCATGAACCTTATCACCGAGACTTGGGTGAAACTGCAATGGTTTTTCTCGCCATTTCAATGGCTAAACATAGTAAAAGCGCCGATGGCGATTGAAACATTTAAGCTGGTTTTAGGACTAACCATTATTAGCTTTATCTTGATCAGCTTAAGTTGGTTTCGTAAACGTTGGGTGAAGTACCTTGAAAAA
>JBALXF010000336.1:0-4032 GCA_036961085.1 Psychromonas sp. | reverse complement strand
CGATAATTAGACTCATTAAATCTGTAGGGATGGAACGATTATTATGAACATTACAACACTTACCAATAGTGCCTTGATCAATTTGCAAACAACATTTGCAAGTAGAGACGAAGCAATTAAAGCACTTGCGGAGCAGCTTGATCAGCAGGGAAAACTGCATAATAAAGAAGAGTACCTGAATGCCGTATTTACACGAGAACAGGAAGGACCAACTGCATTAGGAGAAGGTCTTGCTGTACCGCATGGTAAAACTGATGCAGTGAAAGAAGCTAGCTTTGCAGTTGCAACATTAAAAAATACGCTGAAATGGAAAGGTATTGATGAGGATGAAGATGAGGAGGTTAATTTAATCTTCTTATTAGCGATTCCAAATGCAGAAGCGGGTTCAACGCATATGCAAATACTAACTGATTTAACCACAGCACTTGTTGATGACGATGTACGCGAAGCGATTCTTAATGCAACATCGGCAGAGCAGTTATTAACCTTGCTTGGCAAGGAAAAAGAAGCGAAAAAAGACACGCTTACAATTAATGAGAATAACCCAACAGTTATATGTGTAACAGCATGTCCGGCTGGTATTGCACATACTTATATGGCCGCAGAATATCTGGAAAAAGCAGGTAAAAAACTGGGTATTAATGTCCATGTTGAAAAACAGGGTGCAAATGGGATTGAGGATCGCATTACTGCGAAGCAATTAAATAATGCAGTAGCTTGTGTTTTTGCAGCCGAAGTTGCAATTAAAGATGTTGAGCGTTTTAAAGGAATTCCACGCGTTGAAACGCCAGTAGCTGAACCGATTCGTCATGCTGAACGTATTTTGAATGAAGCAATTGAAGCTGGTAAAAGAGGCCGTTCTTCTGACTTTGAAGAAGCGACAGAAGATAAACCTAAAAGACTGCCTCTAAAAACAGAACTAAAACAAGCACTATTAAGTGGTATCTCTTTTGCTGTCCCTCTAATTGTTGCTGGTGGTTCGGTACTTGCTATTGCCGTTCTTATTGCACAAATATTTGATTTACAGGAACTCTATTCAACCAAAGATTCTTGGTTATGGATGTATCGCAAATTAGGTGGTGGGCTATTAGGTACATTAATGGTACCAGTACTGGCTGCTTATACGGCTTATTCATTAGCCGATAAACCCGCATTAGGGCCTGGTTTTGCAGCAGGTATTGCCGCTAACTTAATTGGTGCTGGTTTCCTCGGTGGTGTTGTAGGCGGTTTGCTTGCCGGTTATTTCATGCGCTGGGTGAAAGAGAATATTCGTTTAAGTCCTTCATTTAACGGTTTCCTTACTTTCTACCTTTATCCTGTACTAGGTACCGTTGTTGTAGGTAGCTTGATGTTGTTTGTGGTTGGTAAACCAGTTGCATTCTTAAACCAAGGTTTAACAGATTGGCTAAATAGCTTATCGGGTACTAACGCTATTTTATTAGGTGCGGTATTAGGTTGTTTTGTTTCTTTCGACTTAGGTGGTCCAGTAAATAAAGCGGCATATGCATTCTGTCTCGGTGCAATGGCGAACGGTGTATATGGCCCCTACGCAATCTTCGGCTCAGTGAAAATGGTATCTGCATTCACGGTTACATTCTCAACAATGATTGCTCCACGCTTATTCAAAGACTTTGAGATTGAGGTAGGAAAATCAACATGGTTACTTGGCCTTGCAGGTATCACTGAGGGTGCGATTCCAATGGCGATTGAAGATCCAATCCGTGTAATCGGTTCGTTCTTAGTTGGCTCTGCCGTTTGTGGTGCAATTGTTGGTGCTGCGGGTATTGGTCTATCAACGCCGGGAGCAGGTATTTTCTCTCTATTCCTACTTCATGATGCTGGTGTTGGTGCATATATGGCAGCAGGTATATGGTTTGGTGCGGCAATTGTAGGGACGATTATCTCTACAACCTTGCTAATTAGTTGGAGAGCACATCATGCAAAAAAGCAAAGATTGCAAGCAGCTGAAGTCGAGCAAGTAGCACAACTAGCAACAGCTAATTAATAAGTCGAAAGTTAATTAATATAACAATGAAGGGTAATGGACATAGTGGAATAATTACTATGTCCTCTCTACTTTGCTCTTCTCTATTTAAAGTATTTAAGGCAAAAATTATGACTACATCTCGCGTACATATTACTCCACACATGCACTGGGATCGTGAATGGTACTTCAGCACAGAAGAGTCTCGAATTCTCCTTGTAAATAACATGGAAGAAATAATGGAACGTCTGGAAACAGATCCAGAATACAAATTCTACGTTCTTGATGGACAAACTGCACTTCTTGAAGATTACTTTGCAGTTAAACCAGAAAATACACAGCGAGTCAAAGCGCTGGTTACTGCCGGTAAATTGATTGTTGGTCCTTGGTATTCTCAAACAGATACGATGCAAGTTTCTGGTGAATCAATCGTTCGTAACATGATGTATGGTCTTCGTGACTGTATGCAACTAGGCGAGCCAATGAAAATTGGTTACCTACCAGATTCATTTTCGATGAGTTCACAATTACCAATGATCTATAACGGATTTGGTATTGATCGCACTATGTTCTGGCGTGGTTGTTCTGAACGTCACGGCACTAATAAAACTGAGTTTTTATGGCAGTCAAATGATGGCAGTGAAGTCACTGCACAAGTACTACCACTCGGCTATGCAATTGGTAAATATCTACCTGAAGACACTAACGCATTAACATCTCGTTTAGATACTTATTTAAAAGTGTTAGAAAATGCATCGGTAACTAAAGATATCCTGCTTCCAAATGGGCATGACCAAATGCCGATTCAGAAAAACATTTTTCAAGTGATGGATAAACTGCGTGAAGCTTACCCAGATCGTGAATTTCTGATGAGTCGCTTTGAACAAGTGTTTGAACGCATTGAACAAGAAAAAGAAAATTTAGACACCATTAAAGGTGAGTTCAATGATGGTAAATATATGCGTGTTCACCGCAGCATCTCTTCAACACGCATGGATATCAAACTGATCCACGCTGAGATTGAAAACAAAATCGTTAATATTTTAGAACCACTAGCAGCGATTGCTTGGAAATTAGGTTTTGAATATCACCACGGTCTAATCGAAAAAATGTGGAAAGAAAGCATGAAAAATCATGCCCACGACTCAATCGGTTGTTGTTGTAGCGATAAAGTACATGCAGAGATCTTAAATCGTTACATTCTTGCAGATGATATGGCGACTAACTTTATCAACTTCTACAAACGTAAAATTGTGGATCACATGCCTGCACATGACGACTGTGACAAACTTGCGCTGTTCAACCTTTCTCCTTATTCACGTGAAGAAGTGGTCAACACTCGCATTACCATTCGTGCTCAAGAATTCAATATTTTCGATACAGATGGAAACCAAATTGAATACTTTATCGAAGACCAACGTGAAATTGACCCAGGTAAAATAGACCGTCAAATTGTACATTACGGTAACTATGACCCATTTATGGAGTTCGATATTCAGCTTAAAGTTAAAGTACCAGCAATGGGCTTTACCACTTTCCATGTGCAAGCGAATCAAAAAGGCAGTTTGAAAGTTGCACAGCCACAAGCGGATAATGTTTTAGAGAACAGCTTCTACAAAATCACTGTTAATAGCGACGGTACATTAGCGATTTTCGACAAACAAACTGAACAAGAATTTGAACAAGTATTACGCCTAGAAGATGGTTCTGATGATGGTGATGAATACGATTACTCACCATCTCGTAAAGAGTGGTTATTGTATTCAGATGAATTCACTGTAAACACCAGCATTGAACATCAAGCATTACAATCTATAGCAAATATTCAATTGCGTATGAATGTGCCAGAAAATCTACAGGCGCGTGAAGCACGTAGCAACCAGAGTGGTTATGTAGATGTTAACTGCCAAGTTGTATTAAAAGAAGATTCACGTCGTATTGAAGTCCGTATGGAACTGGATAACCAGGCGGATGATCATCGTGTTCGCGTACTTATCCCGACTACATTTGTAACAGACAGCGTTGTAGCCGATAACTAATTTGGTTTG
>JBALXF010000335.1:0-4033 GCA_036961085.1 Psychromonas sp. | reverse complement strand
TCTGATTCAATCAACGCAGTACTTGAAGCAGCCGCTAAAGTTCAAGCGCCAGTTGTTATTCAATTCTCTAACGGCGGTGCGGCATTTAACGCAGGTAAAGGTCTTAAACTTGAAGGTCAAGAAGCTGCTATCTTAGGTGCTATTGCTGGTGCAAAACACGTTCACGCAATGGCTGCATCTTACGGTGTTCCAGTTATTCTACATACGGACCATGCTGCTAAAAAATTACTTCCTTGGATTGATGGTCTATTAACTGCTTCTGAAGCACATTTTGCTGAAACTGGTAAACCTTTATTCTCTTCACACATGATTGATCTTTCTGAAGAACCTTTAGAAGAAAATATTGCAATCTGTGGTCAATACCTAGCACGTATGACTAAAATGGACATGACGTTAGAAATCGAACTAGGTTGTACTGGTGGTGAAGAAGACGGCGTAGATAATTCAGATATGGATGAGTCTTTACTTTACACTCAACCTTCTGAAGTTGATTATGCTTACGTTGAATTATCAAAAATTAGCCCGCGTTTCACTATCGCTGCTTCTTTTGGTAACGTACACGGCGTATACAAGCCAGGTAACGTTAAACTAACTCCAACTATCTTACGAGATTCACAAGCATACGTTGCTGAAAAACGTGGTGTTGCTGCTGACGAACTAAACTTCGTATTCCACGGTGGTTCAGGTTCTTCAGAAGCTGAAATTCAAGAGTCTATCGGTTACGGTGTTATCAAAATGAACATCGATACTGATACACAGTGGGCTAGCTGGGACGGTATCCGTACTTACGAAGCTAAAAACCATGATTTCTTACAAGGTCAAATCGGTAACCCAACGGGTGAAGATGCTCCGAACAAGAAATACTATGATCCACGCGTTTGGTTACGTGCAGGTCAAGCATCTATGGTTACACGTCTTGAGAAAGCATTTTCAGATCTTAACGCTGTAAACGTATTATAATTTGATAAGTTAGCTCATTGAGCGACTTTTTAGATTTAAAAACCAGCCTTGTAGCTGGTTTTTTTTCGCCTAAAGAAAAGTAATAAAAAAACATGCTTATGTAGATGACTCAGGTGATCTTTTGCAAAAAACTTAAAAACTTAAAGACTTAAAGACTTAAAGACTTAAAGACTTAAAGACTTAAAGACTTAAAGACACTACCACGCACACTTCAATCAACTGCGGAACTACGTTTCGGTTTGAGTTCATTTACAGAGGTGCTGCGCACTACACAGAAAAAAAATAATTATACTTAAATTATATTTCCTCTGTGACTCTCGGTGTTCTCTGTGGTTAGTGCTTCTAATCTTTTAATTTTTAATGATTTTAATTGTTTTTTATTTTTACCTGAGTTAAATGCATAAGCATGTAAAAAAATTCATTACATAAAATGCCAAAGTTATAATCTGCTTGTCTAATCAATTAGTTAAATATCGGATTTGGTGTTAACTACTAATTAATATACTAATTTATATACTAAATATTTTGAGGATCTTATGCGCAAATTAAAATCGTTATTTCTGGTTATTGTTACCACCTGCTCCATTTCTGTATTCGCAAGTACATCTCCTGATACCCCACATATATCGGTGCTAGGTAGTGCAACTCTAGAAGTTAAGCCGGATCAAGTGACTATTAACTTTCAAGCAAAGGCCTTAGAAAAAGATGCGGCAATGGCGAAACAAAAAGCAGACCAACAAGTTGCTGATTTGTTAGTTGCGCTTTCAAAATCGGGTTTTTCGAACGAAGCATTACAGCGATCTAATCTACAAGTAAGAGAAGAGTTTCAATACACAGACAAAAAACGTACATCGGTGGGAATAGTTGCGGTACGTGAGCTAAGTTATGTATTAACTGATGTCACTAAGGTGAATGAATTTTTAGATGTCTTAGTGACTGCTAATATCGAATCCATTCAACATATGAGTTATGGATTACAAGCGCCTGATAAATGGCGTTTAGAAGTGCGTCAGATGGCGATTCAAGATTCAAAAGCTAAAGCCGCTAATTTAGCTGAAGCTTATCAGGCTAAACTCGGTAAAATTTATTCTGTAAATTATCAGCAACATAATGCTCAACCAATGATGATGCGCGCGATGCGAGATGAAGCAGCAGAAAGCACTTACCAAGTTAAAAATATTAAAATTACTGATAGGGTAGAAGCAACCTTCAGATTACAACCTAACTAAGGTTAATTTCGAAACTTTTATGTAGCTGATAACTAAAGTCCATCGAATTAACTTTTTCAGGTTGAAATAGTGCACGTAAATGAGTGATAAAAGAGCTCATTAACTGACTTTCAAAACTGCTCTCTATACTCAAATAAGTACTTAGCTTTTCAGGCGTGATATGAATAGTTAAGTACTGCTCTGCAGTAATCGCGTTTAAAGAAAAGCCCTTAGGCGTAAATACAAACTGATCTATGCTTAGTTGTGGAAAAAAATGTAATACCGCTAATTGTGATTCAATAACAGCCAAAGATGCGGTGCCATTTTGTAATGAATCAGAGAATCCCCCTGAAAGGCCATGAAACATTACTATTTGCTTCGTAGTTACCGCCTCTGTAAGACTCTCTCCGAATAAAAATAAGTCTCCTTGGTATTTCCCTTGCCAATGTTGAGTAACGCCCTGTAGTTGCGATTTTAACAATGAACTATCCTGTGCAAAATTACTTTTTTGTAAATGCTGGTGGTGAGGGTGATGGCGATGAAATAATAACGACTGAATTTTTTCTTTGCTGACATGTTTTTGAAAAAACTGTGCCGCTCTTACTAAGTGCGTATTACCACAAGTGATCAGTAATAACTTATTTTTCCACACAAATAGACTAGATTCTGATAATAGGTATGCTTTAATCTCTGAGTTTTCTATTTTTGATAGAATATAAGCATCTGCTTGTTCTACCATTTCTGACCAAAATGCATCAGAGAAGAGTAATAAATCTTTTTCTTTTAATGTAATTTCGAGTCGTTTTTCTGTGCCTTCATAAAACATGCAATTAAACCTTGGTATGATGCGAGTCATTGATGCCAGCACCAACAAGACTTGAAACTACTATTGCCATATAAAAGACGCCTACGATAGCTTCCATATAAACTAAAAAACGCGCAATGGGCGCAGTGGGTAATATTTCACCGAAACCGAGAGTGGTTAAAGTAACAAAACTAAAATAGATTGTATCGGGTAGGTTTTCTTTCCAACTTACCCCATCCAAACCAGAAAACGATGAGGGAGAAAACTCCAGTAAAAGTAGGTAGAGAAGCGCCCAGATCAATCCTAACAGTAAAAAAATACAGATTGAACCAATTATATTATTTGCCGTTATTGTTCCTGAAAATAGTGCCTGTTGGCAAGCTGGTTTCAATGTGGCTAGAAAAAAAACAATCATCAAGATCAGGTGGATAAACTCTAAATCAGCTCTATCTAACACAATCACTATTGTTGCGATCACTAATGTGCTGATGACTATGCTAATACCAGTACTAAATGCAAATGCGCTAGAGCGCATGCTCCATACTGCAATACACATACTTAAAATAGTTAAGGCAATAATCAAAGATTGCCCAGTGAATGAGCGCACTAGAAGATGGTCAATGGCCGCACTGGAAAACAGCAAAAAAATTAAGCTAAAAAGTAAATAGGAAAAATTATCCTTTTCCGTTATTTTTTTTCTTTTAGAACTTCTTTGCATGCTTACTCCTAGTGATTTTCAATGGCATCATTACTTTCTTCAATTTGTTATTTAAGAGTAGGACAAATGAATGAAAGCAAGGTGTTGATAATAGTAACTAATTATTCTCGTTTCGCAAAACAATCGCTAACCAAGTATTTGTCTATTAATTCGAAGTAACTAAACCAGTTTGTGAAAAACAGATCCTTTGTAGCTTTGTAGCTTTGTAGCTTTGTATTTTAGGGGGTAGTTATACCAATTGGATTAAGTATGTGATCATATTTTTGCGTAGGAAAAATGGGGTATTTCAAGGCGTAATTTGACATAAATGGTTGTTCCCTTTATGAAAGTTACAACGAAGAA
>JBALXF010000334.1:0-4039 GCA_036961085.1 Psychromonas sp. | reverse complement strand
GTGCCTATGAATTACTTGAGTTATTAAAGCAGCATGAAACTAACGCAAAACCCCCTACTATTTACCGAGCGTTAGATTTTTTATTAGAAAATCACTTCATTCATCGCATTGAATCTTTGAATGCTTATCTGATGTGTGATCATTTTGGGTGTGAACATCCGATGCAATTATTAATTTGTGATCATTGCAAACAAGTGATTGAGCTAAGCGATCCAAATATTGATCAAGCCTTCTTCCAACAAGCACAAAAATCTGGTTTTCATATAACAAATCAAGTGTTAGAAGCACATGGTATTTGCCAGCAATGCCAAGCACAAAATGTCACTTCTACTGAAAATAAGTAATCTTAATAAAAACATAAAAATCAAAATATTACAGGCAAAAAAAACCCTCATCACAAAAACTTGTAATGAGGGAAAAATGGAGATAACTATGAAAAATAACTAGCAAATCAACTATGAAATTAACTAATTCAAAGTATTAGTCCGCAGCAATTAAACAAAGTTCAAAATTAATTAAAATAAAATAAAATAATTGATTTTAGTGTGCTTCATCCCAATTATTACCAACATCTGCATCAGCAATTAGCGGTACATCAAGCTCAGCAGCTTGAGCCATAATAGCTTGAATTTCTTTAGTATAAGTTTCAACAAACTCTTCTTTAATGCTAAATACCAATTCATCGTGCACTTGCATTAACATCTGTACAGTTCCTGGTTTTTTCTCTGTTATCCAATTAGCCATATCAATCATCGCTTTTTTAATGATATCGGCAGCCGTTCCCTGCATCGGTGCATTGATAGCGGCACGTTCCGCTGCTTTTTTTAGCATTCCGTTACGCGATTTAATATTCGGTAACTGTAAACGACGACCTAGAATGGTTTCTACATAACCTTTTTCATTAGCGATAGTACGAGTATCTTCCATGTAGGTTAATACGCCAGGGTAACGATGGAAGTATTTATCCATATATTCCTGTGCTTCATGACGTCCGATATTTAATTGCTTGGCTAAACCAAACGCACTCATTCCGTAAATCAAACCAAAGTTAATCGCCTTCGCACTACGTCTTTGCTCCGTTGAAACGTCTGCAAGTGGGACAGAAAAGACTTCTGCAGCAGTGGCTTTATGTATGTCTTTGCCACTAGAAAATGCCTCTAATAAACCTGCATCTTGAGAAAGGTGCGCCATGATACGTAATTCAATTTGACTGTAATCGGCAGCAACTATTTTGTAACCAGACTGTGCAATGAAAGCTTGGCGAATACGACGCCCTTCCGCACTACGGATTGGAATATTTTGTAAATTTGGATCGCTTGATGATAAACGACCAGTCACAGTAACCGCTTGGTGGTAAGAGGTATGAACTCGCCCAGTTTTTTCATTGACCATTTTTGGTAATTTATCGGTGTAAGTCGATTTCAACTTACTTAAACCACGATGTTCAATAATCAATTTTGGTAGCGGATAAGTTAACGCTAACTCCTGTAAAACTTCTTCAGCAGTTGAAGGCGCTCCTTTCGGCGTTTTCTTTAGTACAGGTAGGTTTAATTCTTCAAATAAGATCGTTTGTAGCTGTTTCGGAGAACTTAAGTTAAAGGGCTTACCAGCCTCTTCATAAGCTAGCTCTTCTAGCTCTAATAAACGTTTTGCTATTTCTGTACTTTGCTTAGTTAATAAATCAGAATCAATTTCAACACCGCCGCGCTCGATATTTGAAAGCACAGTTAACAATGGCAATTCAATATTGCTAAATACATTTAATAACTCTGGCACAGCTTGTAACTGTTTATATAGATGCAGATGTAAACGTAACGTAATATCAGCATCTTCAGCGGCATAAGGCGCGCTTTCTTTAATGGTAATTTGGTTAAAGGTTAATTGTTTTTTACCTTTACCTGCTATCTCTTCAAAAGAGATACATTTATGGCCTAGATACTTCAACGCAAGGGTATCCATATCATGTTTGCCAGTACTATCAAGGACATAAGATTCAAGCATGGTATCGAATTCAATGCCTTTTAATTCAATGCCATGGTTTAATAAAACGCTGCGATCATATTTTAAATTCTGACCCACTTTTTTATCATCTTCGCTTTCTAATAAAGGCTTTAATTGCGCTAGTGCATCTAACAAATCGAGTTGTTTCGGTGCATCGATATAGTCATGCGCTAACGGTAGATAGGCCGCTTCAATAACAGGGTCATCTTCACTGCCTATATTGGTTTGAATCGCAAAAGACAAACCAACAATCGATGCTTGCATGTAATCTAAACTGGTCGTTTCTGTATCAAAAGCAAATACCTCAGCGGCTTTTAGTTTGCCAATCCACTGACTCAATTGCCCTTGTGTATAAATCGTTTTATAAGCGCTACGATCAACAACAGAATTAATCGAATTAGAAGCAGCTGGAGAACTAGCAGAGGCTGAAGCAGTTCCTTGCTTAGCAACCATGTTGCCACCGTCTAATAATGCAGATAACCAACGTTTAAACTCAAGTTTGCCAAATAGCTGTACTAGCGCATCTGTATCTTGCTGTTTAGGTTTAAAGTCTGCGTAACCTTCAGACAGTTCAACATCTGTTTTAATGGTTGCTAATTGATAAGAAAGACGCGCCATCTCTTCATTATCTTGCATCTTTTTAGCCATGGTTTTACTACCACGGAAACCAAGCGGAGCAAGCTTTTCAAGATTAAGATAAATATCATCCATTGAACCTAAACCTTGCAGCATAGCTAATGCGGTTTTTTCTCCAACTCCTGGTACACCCGGAATGTTATCAACTTTATCACCCATTAATCCGAGGTAATCAATAATCAATTCAGGTGGAATTCCAAACTTATCATTCACCCCTTGTACATCAAGTACGGTATCGGTCATGGTATTAATAAGATAAGTATGTTGATCAACTAGTTGCGCCATATCTTTATCGCCGGTACTGATCAAAGTAGCGATACCTTGTTTACTAGCTGCACGAGAAAGTGTACCAATAACATCATCGGCCTCAACACCAGGAATGGTTAATATCGGTAAACCCATCGCTTTAATAACTGCATGTAACGGCTCTATTTGAATACGCAGATCATCGGGCATGCTCGGGCGATTCGACTTATATTCTTCATACATATCATCGCGAAAAGTTTTACCTTTAGCATCAAAGACAACAACGATATGGCTTGGATTAAACTGTCTCAGCAAGCTCTGCAACATATTAATTACACCGTAAACAGCGCCTGTTGCCTCACCTGCTGAATTGGTTAAATGCGGAGGAGAATAAAAAGCCCGATAAAGATAAGAAGAGCCATCAACAAGAACAAAAGGATTTTCGGGAATAGTCGCCATTAGATGCTACCAATATAAGTGGAAAAGAAGTTTAGTATACCTAGTCCCTTGGTAAGTTGGAAATGTAGAGTAGAGAGATACTAGAGGTTATTTGACAAAAATAGAGGTAGTAAAAACAGTAAAAAATTAAAAGCATTACCACAGAGAACACCAAAAGATTAAAGGCATCTACCACAGAGTACACCGAGAATCACAGAGGGTAAGACTAAAGGTATTTATCACAGAGATAATAATCATAGAAATTATTTACTCTTGGTGTAGTGCAAAGCGTTTCTGTGTAAATGAAGTGAAACCGAATCACTGTTTCGCAGTTCGCTGAATGTGTGTGGTGAATATATTTTTTTATTAAAAGGAAATAATAATTAAATTATCGGCACTGATTAAGCTGTGATTAGAATATTGAAAATAGCGACTAACAATCAAATAAAAATCAATAATAGATAAGGAATAAGCCTTATTTAACTAGCTATAAATGCTAGTGGTTATTCACTTTCAATACAAAAACTATCTGTGGATAACTCTGTTAGTTAATTTGGCACTAAAATTGATCTATAATAACAAAATAAATTCAAGTCATTTAAAATCAATAACTTAAGTAACAAATAAATATAAAAATGCACATAACAATAAATATTGCTATGTGCATAAGAAGATTGTAAATGTATCATTTATAGGCGATTTTTAACTGCAAATTAGC
>JBALXF010000333.1:0-4039 GCA_036961085.1 Psychromonas sp. | reverse complement strand
CTAGGCTTCAATTTTATGCTATGTATCTCGGCACAATTTGCCTTGCTGACTTTGCATCTTGAAGTATCATGGGTATATTATTTTATCTGTGAAGCATTACTTCACTAATGTTACTTTATTGATTCTGAGTTTTATTCCAAAATATCAATTGCGCTTTCATTTATATCTCGACAACATCATCGTTTCGTAAAACCATAAAGGAATACCGATTATCTCCACTGACAATACTAACTTAACCATTGATTGGGCTTGGTTAATAACACAGGCAAAAAAATATAAAAAACGCCTTATTATTGCCAACCTGATTGCTATTGTAGCCACCTTAATCAGCGTGCCAATTCCTCTCATGATGCCATTAATGGTCGATGAAGTTTTATTAAATCAACCCGGTAGTGGCATTGAATTTTTAAATAAATTTTTACCACTACAGTGGCAACAACCTGCCAATTATATTGTGCTGATTTTTTTATGTGTGGTTGTGATGCGCATTGTTAGTCAGCTTTTAAATATTCTTCAAAGTCGTCAATTTACCTTAGTGTCTAAGACGATTACCTTTGCCATACGTAAAAAGATGATTGATAAACTTGGCCGCATTAGTATTCGTCAATATGAAACACGTGGCAGTGGTGGCATCAATTCTCATATTGTTACTGATATTGAAACTATCGATAAATTCATTGGCAGTACGCTAAGTCGTTTTATTGTTAGCTTTTTAACCGTGCTTGGCACTGCCGCTATTTTATTGTGGATTGATTGGCGACTCGGGCTATTTATCTTATTGGTAAACCCAATTGTGGTGTATTTCTCTCGTAAATTAGGCAATCGAGTCAAACACCTGAAGAAAAAAGAAAACCAAGCATTTGAAAAATTTCAAAACCGTTTAATTGAAACCTTAGATGGTATTTATCAATTACGCGCCTCTAATAGAGAAAGAGACTTTCTAAAACAACTTAAAGACCAAGCAAATGACATTAGAAGCAGTGCCGATAAATATGCATGGCAAAGCGAAACAGCGGGACGTCTTTCATTTTTACTGTTTTTATTAGGCTTTGAATTATTTCGAGCCGTAGCGATGTTAATGGTATTAATGAGTGATTTAACCATTGGGCAAATTTTTGCAGTATTTGCCTACCTATGGTTTATGTTAACCCCAGTGCAAGAATTACTGAATATGCAATTCTCTTGGTATGGCGCATCAGCAGCCATTAAACGTATCAATTCTTTATTACAAGTTGAAGAGGAACACCGACCTGTTAGTAAAGTTAACCCATTCAGCAATAATCAAGCCGCAAGCATTGAAATAAAAGCTGTCAACTTCAGTTACGATAATGAGGGGCAAGTATTACACAACCTATCATTAACTATCCCCGCAGGTAAAAAAGTGGCATTGGTGGGGTCAAGTGGCGGTGGAAAATCGACATTAATTCAATTATTAATCGGTGTTTATCAACCCAATAGTGGAGATATTCTATTTAATGGTTATCCCAGTCAGGATATTGGTTTTGATATTATCCGCGATAATATCTCAGTGGTATTGCAGCAACCGGTATTATTTAACGATAGTTTGCGCCACAATTTAGCTCTAGGAGTTGATTATACCGACCAAGAGTTATGGCAAGCGATTGAAGTTGCACAATTAAGTGATGTAACACAACAACTTACCCACGGCCTAGATACACAACTTGGCAGACAAGGTCTTCGTTTATCTGGAGGACAACGACAACGTGTTGCGATCGCCCGGATGGTGTTAACAAACCCTAAATTTGTTATTTTAGATGAAGCAACATCGGCATTAGACACTGCGACAGAAAGTGCGTTACATAAAGCATTAAATAACTTTTTAGTGGGCAGAACCACCTTAATTGTGGCGCATCGCCTGTCTGCGGTTAAACAGGCCGATATCATTTATGTGCTTGAAGATGGCAAGGTTTCTCAGTCAGGTACGCACGGCGACTTAGTTGAGCAAGATGGTTTATACCAGACACTTTACGGCAGTGTTCAATCACACCATGTTTAACAAACCCTAAATAAACATTCACCTAAAAGCTATTAATTGCTTTTAGGTGAATACTTCAACCTCATAAAGCATTCTATTTCCTTTAAAAAAACGCACTTTTCTAATACTGCTATGCTTATCTTTACCTCTTATTACGTGATAAAAATGAGCTGCAATGAATGAAATATTAGAGTTACAGACCAATCAAGTTTCTTTTATTAGCGGTTTAATGGCGGGGTTTTCACTATCTATTGCAGCCCAGATATTACGCTCAAACAATAAAGGGCTGTTCTGCACCATTACTTTTTTAATGTTTACATTAACCAGTTTATTGTTTGTGGTCGCTTTATATATAGATGTGCGCCTGAGCATTGAGATTGTAGCTATCACAGAGTTTTCTGAGCCACTATTAGACAAGATTTCTAATGTCCGTCGCATAGGTACAACCAGTGCCAGTGCGGCTTTATTTTTGTTTATCACTTCAATCGGTATGTTGACTTGGCTGAAAGATAAAACCGCCGGTATCATTGGTTCAATATTGACCTTAATCTGTATAATACTGGTTATTATCGCCAAATATAAAATGGATACAATTTCTTTACTACTGCAAAGTTAACCCAGACTAGGCTTAAATTTCAGCGCGATTTAATTCAATCACAGGCGCGCCACTATGAAATTTAAAGTCCGTATCAGAGCTTTCAATTAACAAGGCTTCCACATTTGCATAATCATCAATTAGTGCATCGATATTGGTCCCTGCTATTTGCTCTGCTAACGTTAAATAATCTTGATAGTGTCTTGATTCAGAACGCAATAAAGAGATATAGAACTTTGCTAATTCAGCATCTAAATATGGCGCTAATTTAGCAAAACGCTCACAAGAGCGTGCTTCAATAAATGCACCAACAATCAATTTTTCAATCAAAGTATTAGGTTCATGGGTTGTAACATTACGTAATAATCCCTTCGCATAGCGACTTGCCGGTATATTTTTATAGGCGATACCGCGCTGGGTCATTATCTCTAAGACTTGGTAAAAATGGTGTAACTCCTCTTTTATCAGTAGCACCATCTTATCGATAAGATCCTGACTATAAGCCGAATCTTTTCGTGCACTGATCTTTTTCGTAATATTACTTTTACCCTTTAAACTTTGTAGAGAACCGGTTTTTTTGAAAACAAAGTCTTCATAGGGTTTAAACCAAAGTTTTAAGGTTTCTGCTCCATCACTATCTACCGCATATTTACGGATAAGATACATAGCGCTTTGTGCTGCTTTTAATTCACACAACAAATGATCGGTTAAAATAATGATTAAGTTTTCTGGTTTTTTGGCTTCGATTATCCAAGAATCTGGCGTTTCGCAGTTTAGAAAGGCATGAATAGGTGCAAGAAGTGATTTATCGAACATTGTTAGCTCTAATTAGAAATAATGATTTAACTATTCTACCGCTTAAGCGCAGAATTAAGCAAAGCTCGCAATATAGAATTAATAGAAGATTACTTTAAACTCTGTTTCGTTTAGAGACTACAAATATAACTACAGTGCAATACAGGAAGCAATATGTCTGAAATAAAACGCCCTATTAACGTTCATCAAAAATATCATGCCCATCTTTATTTCGATAGTGAGACGCTCGCCTTTGCCACAGATCTTGGCAAACAAGTCGCTGAAAAGTTTTTTTTAAAGGTCGGCAGAGTTCACCAAAAAGCAGTTGGACCACATGCACGTTGGAGTTGCCAAATATTATTTGGACAAGACGATTTTGAAACGCTGATCCCATGGCTTGATAATAACAGAGGGAATTTAAGTATCTTAGTACATGCCGATACCGGAGATGATCTAAAAGATCATACCGACTATGCCTATTGGCTAGGTGATGAAAGTGATTTGAACTTGTCTATGTTTATGTGAGGAAGTGTTTAAACGCTAAGCCACTAAACTAAAATATTATTCAGCGAGTCGCTAGCTTCGATATCGCTGATTTTACTTACATGCTTATGTAGATGACTCAGGTGATCTTTTGCAAAAAACTTAAAAAC
>JBALXF010000332.1:0-4050 GCA_036961085.1 Psychromonas sp. | reverse complement strand
TCGAACAAAATGCCGATTTAATTATGCCAATTCATTCAATGGCAGATATTAAAAAGGCAAAACAACAAGGTAAAGTCGGCATCTTTTTCGGTGCACAAAACTGCTCACCAATTGATGACGAAATTGGGTTGGTTGAAGTGATGCGCCAACAAGGTTTACTGATCATGCAGCTGACTTATAACAACCAAAGCCTGCTTGCGACGGGTTGTTACGAAAAAAATGACACCGGTATTACTCGCTTTGGCAAACAGGCCATTGAAGAGATGAACCGCGTCGGCATGATCATTGATATGTCGCACAGTGCAGAGCGTTCAACACTGGAAGCGATTGAGCTGTCTTCACGTCCTATTTGTATTAGTCATGCAAACCCAAGTTTTGCTTATGATGCGCTTCGTAATAAATCAAATAATGTGATTAAAGCATTAACCGAGCGTGGCGGATTACTAGGTTTTAGTTTGTATCCTTTCCACTTGCCAAATGGCAGTCAATGTAGTTTGGAACAATTTTGTCAAATGGTTGCCAAAACAGCAGATATGGTCGGTGTTGAGCACTTAGGTATTGGTAGTGATTTATGCCTGAATCAACCACAAAGCGTATTGCAATGGATGCGTAATGGACGTTGGTCAAAAGAGATGGATTACGGCGAAGGCTCTGCAGGCAATGCAGGTTGGCCTGATTCGTTACCATGGTTCTGCGGTAGCGCAGGCATGGAAAACATTTATAACGGTTTAATAGCACATGGATTCAGTGAATCTGAGACGGGACAAGTTCTAGGTGAAAATTGGTGTGATTTTTTAGAGCAGGGACTCGCGCCCACTTCACAGAGCAATACCCAACATATGGAACAGCCAGCGCAATACAAAGTGATTGCGTAGGCAGTAAACTCATCTTAGAAGTGGTAAAAACTTTAGGAGTCAGATATGACTGATTTAATTGACAACATGAAAGCGGCGGATATAAAAGCTTCGCTCGCAGCAAGTAGTAATTTAAGTGATCCTAGTTCAAAGCCCGACTCAGTAGATAACAACTCTACAGCAGACAAATTAGCGTTAAAAAATCCTACCTTTTGGTATAGTGGTGGCTTCATTTGTTTATTCGTTTTACTCGCCTTATACGACGGCGACTTATTAGCAAGCGTCGTAAATACTGGCTTTTCATGGTCGGTTAATGTGTTTGGCCCTTATTGGCAAGTGTTATTATTATTGACCTTTTTAATTGGTCTTGGCTTAGCAGCAGGGCGAACTGGTAAGGTTATTTTAGGCGCGATTGATAAACCCGAAATGGATAGTTTCCGTTGGATGGCAATTATCTTTTGTACGCTACTGGCAGGGGGCGGCGTTTTTTGGGCTGCTGCTGAGCCGATTGCACATTTTGTTAGTCCGCCACCTTTATATGGTGCACCTGAAGATACGCAGCAAGTGGCTTTTAATGCTTTGTCACAATCATTTATGCACTGGGGTTTTCTGGCTTGGGCGATTGTAGGTAGCTTAACCTCTATTGTGGTGATGCACTTACATTACGACAAAGGATTACCACTAAAACCGCGTATTTTGCTTTACCCTGTTTTGGGTGAACGAGCGCTAAAAGGCCATACCGGTGCATTGATTGATGCCTGTTGTATTGTCGCGGTTGCTGCCGGCACGATTGGTCCGATTGGCTTCCTGGGTTTACAAGTCAGTTACGCCTTAAATGTATTATTTGAAATCCCTGATGGCTTTACCACACAGCTGATCATTATCTTATTTGCGATTGTGTTATACACCTTATCTGCGTTAAGTGGGTTGAACCGCGGCATGCAAATGTTGAGTCGTTATAATGTGATCCTCGCCTCGGCATTAATGCTTTATATTCTGATTTTTGGCCCAACAAACTTTATCATCAACGGATATATTCAAGGGGTCGGTGGACTGTTAAATAACTTCATTCCAATGGCGACATACCGTGGTGATGAAGGTTGGTTAAGCTGGTGGACAGTGTTCTTTTGGGGCTGGTTCCTAGGTTATGGTCCGATGATGGCTATCTTCATTGCACGTATCTCTCGTGGCAGAAGTATTCGTCAACTAGTAACAACCATTAGCATAGTCGCGCCGCTAGTGACCTGTTTTTGGTTCACCGTAGTAGGTGGCTCAGGTTTAGCTTTTGAAATTGCAGATCCAGGAAGTGTAAGTAAAGCATTTGAAGGTTTTAACTTGCCCGGCGCACTGTTAGCAGTGACATCGCAACTGCCTTTCCCAATGCTGACCTCGATTTTATTTTTAATACTGACCACCATCTTTATCGTGACCACTGGTGACTCGATGACCTACACCATCAGTGTTGTGATAAGTGGTGAAACTGAACCAAATGCAGCGATCAGAATATTCTGGGGCGTGATGATGGGGGTGACAGCATTAATCTTAATTTCGCTTGGCTCAGGGGGAATATCCGCCCTGCAATCTTTCATTATTGTAACAGCAGTACCGGTTTCGCTGATCTTGTTGCCTTCGCTTTGGAATGCTCCACAAATCGCGATGCAGATGGCAAAAGAACAAGGATTATAAAATAGATTATTAATAAAAAATGAAATAAGGGCGGTGCAAGTGTCGCCCAAAATAAACTCTTAAACTAGAAGGTGGTGAGCAGTATGGAAGCACATCGTTTAACTGACACTGAACTAAATATGCGAAATCCTGAAATAGTGATGGCACCAGAAAGACTCGGTGCAATGCACGCAAACAGAATTAGCTTTGTGCGCACGTTAATCCGTAAAATGGCGCAACAAAAATGGAAAGTGACGAAACACCAGTGGCACTTATCGGCACAGGGTTTTGGTCATGTTATTTATAAATTAGCGACGCCAAATCACATTTATCATCTGGTCGTATTTTGTAATGAAATCGCTGATGATGAACGCAATGACAGAGTTATTGCTGAAAAATGGGATGTCACTTTTGCGCTGGTTCATGGAGAGGTAACGGACCAATTATTAGATCAGCTGCGTGCGAATGTGCCACTGCAAGAAGCGGGGCGTAACCCCACCAATGTGCTAGTGTTAGCCAGAGCCAACAAAAGTGTGCGTGTGTTTGAGCATATTGTTTCTCACCTTGCTAAAGGTGAACAACCAACACCAGAAGAGTTAATCAGTGTCGGTTATATTCTTCGCACTACCGCAGTTTATGGCAACGGAAAATTTGGCATTGCCGATTTTAAATTGCTAGAGAGTAACCCTGACTTTAACCAATCATTCAGTGCGCAAATGTGCGCGGTGTATTTATTGCGCGAATTTAGCTTAGATTGGATAGACTATTTAGCGAAGCAAAAAGGCGGAGAAAACGCCTGTGGTTTAAATCGCGAATTACAACGTTATCTCGGCGTGGGCAATGCAACGGGCTTAGGCATGGCGCCTTACTTAATTAATCACCCATGTATTGTTGACCAATGGATGTCGACGCGAGAAGCGGCATTAACCGCGGTATTAAATTGCGTAACACAAGCTGAAAAATGTGCACCCTTACAGGCGTTAGTTGAAAAAGCCGTGTGTCATTTACAACAGGTAGAAACACAGAATGACAATCAAGATAGCCTTAATAAAACCGCAATCACTGAGTTGCAAAGCTTCAATAGCCAGTTACCTGAGCTAATAGAACAAAGTGCAACATGGCGCGACTTGATTGCGGCTTCAAGCGAGTTAAGCCTAGAAGCACAAGAGATATTGATCACCTGCTTGATGGAGATTTACCCTGAGCTGGTAGATGCGTTTCAAGATCAAATGAACAGCACCAATACCTTAAGCCTAGCCAAAGGCAAAAAGGTGCAAGACTTATTACACACCCTAGAAAATAACTATCGTTGGGCAATTGATACCGACTTTACTAAAGCCGAAAACAACTATTGGTTTTGGTATCGCTCGCAAGATAAAGAAGAGCCGCGTTTAGGTATTCGTGGTGAAGAACTGGGCGAAGATCGTGAATTACCACTGGATATTGGCCGCCAAGTTTATCAACTGCATCGTGCCTTATTAAACTGTGCACCAGACATGTCTTTAGCTGAGTTTTTATTACAACAGCCACA